>NZ_JBRREA010000030.1:0-55599 GCF_056759975.1 Stenotrophomonas sp. STEN031 | reverse complement strand
CAACCACAACTGATCCGGCCCCGGGCATGCCCCAGCCGAACATGGCTCGGCGCTACCCGGGTGACGCGACCTGACGTGGCCCGGCGCAGCCTGCGGCATTATCATGCGCAGCATCGCGGCCCGTGCCGCTGGCAGTCACCGCAAGGATTTACCGCAATGATGGAAGAACTCCTGATCGTCACCACCGGTGGCACGATCGACAAGATCTACTTCGACGACAAGTCCGATTACCAGATCGGTGATCCGCAGATCGGCATGATCCTGCGTGAGCTGGGCGTGACCTTCCGTTTCAACGTGATCCCGATCCTGCGCAAGGACTCGCTGCACATCAGCGACGATGACCGCGAGCTGATCCGCGCCACCATCGCCGCGCAGCCCACCCGCCACGTGCTGGTCACCCACGGCACCGACTCGATGGTCGCCACCGGCAAGGTACTGGCCACCATCCCGGGCAAGACCATCGTGATGACCGGCGCGCTCAGCCCGGCCCGTTTCCGTGGTTCCGATGCCGAGTTCAACATCGGCTGCGCCATCGGCGCGGTGCAGTCGCTGCCGGAAGGCGTCTACATCGCCATGAACGGCCGCATCTGGAATCCGGAGAAGGTCCGCAAGAACGTCGACGCCAATCGCTTCGAATCGTTGTAAGTGGCCAGAAGTACCCGCGCCACCGCCGCATTGGACAAGGCCGGCATCGCCCATGGCGTGCATGCCTATGACTACTCGGCCGATGTCGACAGCAAGGGGCTGGCAGCGGCGCAGGCACTGGGCATTGCTCCGGCAAGGATGTTCAAGACGCTGATGGCCTGGGTGGACAAGCAGCCACTGATCGCGGTGATCCCCTCCGATCAGCGCCTGTCGCTGAAGAAGCTTGCCGCCCATTGCGGCGGCAAGCACGCACAGATGATGGAAGTGCCTGAAGCCGAGAAGCGTAGCGGCTACAAGGTCGGTGGCATCAGCCCCTTCGCACAGCAGCGGCCGGCCAAGGTGGTATTTGCCGCCAGTGCCGGGCAGCACGACGCGCTCTACATCAACGCCGGCCAACGCGGCCTGCTGCTGGATATCGCCCCGGCTGATGCCTTGCAGGTCCTGCAGGCCAGCTGCGCCGATATCTGCGAGGACTGAGTCGCTGTCAGCGACATGGGCTCAACCACAACGCCGGGCCCATCCGCGCCGACAAACGATGCCTCCAGCTAGAACGTGATCGACCAGCGGTTGAGCCGGCCCGTATCGCCACTGGCCTTGTCGTTGACTCGCAGCGTCCAAACGCCATTCAAGGCCTCCTTGGAAAGATCCACCTCGAAGGTCTGCTTGATGTCATCGGCACTACCTCCTTCGTAATTGCTCAGCAGATAGGCGCGCCCGCCAGGTGCAAGCAGCTCCACTTTCAGGTCACCGCGCCAGCCATGGCTGATATCCACCGTTACCGGCGTCGCCGCCGGTGCATTGGCAGTACGCCCGGTTACGCTGATCGGACTCTCCACCGTGCGGTTGTCGAGGATATCCAGCGCCTCGTTGCTGCTATAGGTCTGCGCCGGTAGCAGACCCCAACTTGCCTTCAAACGCACCCCCGAGTACGCCGAGTAGCCGGTCAACATGACGTGGTAAGTGCCCGCTACAGGCGCCGGAATGCTGCAACTTTCGGCATTGCCGGCGTGGAACGGTCGACAGTCGTAGCTGAAGGCGGTGGGACGGCTGGCGGCGCGTACGTACAGGTCCGCATCGCCATTGCCGCCGGCAATACTGATCAGCAGGTTCGACGCACCTGCCGGTATCTGCACGCTGTAATAGCGATTGCTGCCTTTGCTGCCCGCCAGGTCGATCAGCGCCACACCGTTGACCAACACTGTTGCGGGGTCGGGGTCCGGCGGCAACGGGCCGCCCAGCGCTGCAGCCACAGCCGCCTGCGCATTGACGATGCCGGTGCCGATCTCCCGGTCCGGGGTAGCTGGAAAAGGCGTCGCCGTAGCCTTGATCAAGGCTTCAACCTGCATGGGCGTACGCACAGGACTGGAGACCTGTTGCACCAGCGCCACCACGCCCGCCACATGCGGCGCCGCCATCGAGGTTCCGCCATGGGACGCGTAGCTCTCGCCCGCCGGGCCCTTGCTGCCACGGTTGAGCGTGGAAAGGATGGAGCTGCCCGGCGCCGCAATGTCCACCAACGGACCATGGTTTGACTGCTGGCTGCTGCTCCAGATCGAGCGTTTGCCGGCGCTGTCGCTGGCAGCAACGGCGATGACATTGTTGCAGTTGGCAGGCGAGGCGCTGCCCACGTTGATGTTGCTGTTGCCAGCCGCGACAACCAGGGTCGCGCCCTTGCCTGTCGCACTGTTGATCGCGTTCTGCATGGTGCTGCCGCAGGTGCCTGCACCGCCCAGGCTGAGATTGATCACCTCTGCCGGATAAGCATTGGCAGGTACACCGGCTACCTGTCCACCGGCAGCCCAGACAATGGCGTCGGCAATATCCGAGGTATAGCCGCCACAGCGGCCCAGCACACGTACCGGCACGATCCTGGCAGCAGGCGCGACGCCCGCCACTCCCTTGCCATTGTTGGCAACCGCCACAACGGTGCCGGCGACATGGGTGCCATGCCAACTGGAATTCTGCGCGCCATGGCTGCCACCACATTGATTGGCCGTCACCCAGTCACCCGGGTCGCTGGCATCGCCATCGCGACCATCACCGTCATTGGCAACCGCAGTGTCGTCAATGAAGTCATAGCCCGGCAGGACATTGGCATCCAGATCGCTGTGGCTGGCAATGCCGGTATCCAGCACCGCCACCACCACGCCCTCCCCGGTTGCATTCTCCCAAGCCTCAGCGGCCTTGATGCCATAGGCACCGGACAGCCCCCATTGCTCGCCGAAACGCGGGTCATTCGGCGCGGTAGCGATGGTATGGCGCCGATCAATCTCGACGTACTCGACACCAGGGTCCGCAGCCAGACGATGCATCAAGGCTTGAGCCTCGATGCGATCCAGCGGCGTGTCCACGTGCACCACGTCCGCACCTACCGCCAACCGGCGCAGGCGCTGCAGCGTGCCAGCCTTGCCAGCGCGTACCGGCAGCCCACGTGCAGCGACGGTCAAGACGCGGCCCAGCAGGACCCCACCTTCAGCCTGGGCTGTGTCCTTGCGGAATTTGACGATGAAGCGTTGATGCACCGGCGCGGAGTCCAGGCCTGCAAGTTGCACTTCGCCGGCCAAGGCAGGCGTGCACAACAGCAGCGGAAACAACGAAGCAGTGCCAGCTGCCACGAACCCACGGCGAAGCGTACGGCGCGATATGGATGACATTGTTGAACCCTTCTACATGGAAAGATGCCGCTTGCGCGGCGTCGGCCCTGCTCGGTGTTTCCGGCGCGGACAGCAACCAACACCAGGGCAGAACGCTCCGGATTGGTTCCCCTTCACCAATCCGCCCGCAGACAGTAGGCAGACGGTTTACGCGCTCCCATCGGCGTTCTACTGAAACCGCTGTCCGGTGCGCCATCGGAACCTCCCAACGCATCAGTCAGGAAAGTGCGCATCCCGCGCTTCAATGCATCGCGACCATCACCAACGCCAACAATTCCTGCCCGCCACGTCCTTCGCCGCAAGTGACGGGCTCACTGCTGAAGCGCTGCTTGCGCGGCCGCATTCCCTGGCAGCACTACATCGGCGAATCCATACTGATCGGCACGCCGCCTCAAGCGGAAACACAGGAACACCGTGCCGTGGTCACTGGACTGGTAGCCCGGGCAAACACAGCGCAGCCGGGGCCGTTGACGGAGAGTCTGAAAGTTCGCCTGAGCATTGCTCCCGGGTGCGCTGCGCTTACCCGGGCTACAGACCTGTGGCGAACGAGGCATCCTGCCAATCACAACGCCATGGGGAAACGTGTGTACTGAAGTCCATCAATCAACAAACAAAAGCCCCGGCGAAAGCGCCGGGGCCAGATCACATCGCAGCAGAGCAGCAGCGCCTTCAAGCAACCATCCGCTGCCGCTTAACGCTGCTCAACTCAGAACCTGATCGACCAACTGTTGATACGACCGGTATCACCGCTGGCCTTGTCGTTGACACGCAGCTTCCAGTTGCCGTTCAACGCCTCGCTGGACAGGTTGACGTTGAAAGTCTGCTTGATGTCATCCGCGCTGCCACCCGCATAGTTGCTCAGCACGTAGACGCTGCCATCGGGTGCCACCAGATCCACTTTCAGATCGCCCTTCCAGGTATGGCTGATATCCACGGTCACCGGTGTCGATGCCGGCGCGTTGCCGCTGCGTCCGGAGACGGCAATGCTGCTTTCAACGGTGGCATTGTCGACGATGGTGACCGCCGTCGCGTTGCTGTAGGTCTGCACGCCACCGCTGCCACCGCCGGTGCTCCAGCTCGCCTGCAGGCTGACGCCGGAGAACGCAGAGTACGCGGACAGCATCACGTGGTAAGTGCCAGCAACCGGTGTTGCAAAGCTGCAGCTCTCGGCGTTGCCGGTCTTGTACGGACGGCAATCGTAGGTGGACGTGGTCGGCTGGCTGCCGGCACGCACGTACATGTCCGCATCACCGGTGCCGCCGGAGCTGGCGATGACCAGATTGCTCGCCCCTGCGGGAACCTGCACGGTGAAGAACTGCGTGCTGCTGGCAGCGCCCGACAAGCCGGTAATCGGCACGCCGTTGTTCAGCACCGTGCCGCCCGGGTTCGGGTTGCCGCCGCCGTTCGCCGCATCCACCACTGCCTTGGCATTGAGAATGCCCGGGCCGATGCTCTGCGATGGCGTGGAGGGGAACGGCGTTACATTGGCCTTGATCAAGGCCTCGACCTGCGCCGGCGTCTTCGGTGTGGTCGAAACCGCCTGCAGCAGCGCGACAACGCCTGCCACGTGCGGGGTCGCCATCGAAGTGCCGTTGTAGGCGGCGTAGCTCTCGGTGCCCGGCGTGGTGGTGCCGCTGTTGAGCGTGGACAGGATGTTGGAGCCCGGTGCGGCGATGTCGATCAGTGCACCGTAGTTGGAGAAGCTCGAACGTGCGCCGGTGCTGGTCGTCGATGCCACTGCGATCACGTTGTTGCAGTTGGCCGGCGAGGCATTGGACACATTGGTGTTGTCGTTGCCTGCAGCAATCACCAGCGTGGTGCCACGGCTGACCGCGCCATTGATTGCCGCCTGGGTGGTGCTGCCGCAGGCACCGGAGCCGCCCAGGCTGAGATTGATCACCTCGGCCGGATTCGCGTTGGCCGGTACACCGGATACGGTGCCACCGGAAGCCCAGATGATGGCGTCGGCAATATCCGAGTCATAGCCACCACAGGTACCGAGCACGCGCACCGGTACGATCTTGGCGCCATAGGCCACGCCGGCAACGCCCTTGGCATTGTTGGTGACCGCCGCGATGGTGCCGGCGACATGGGTGCCATGCCAGCTGGAGCCCTGTGCGGCATGGATGCCACCGCATTGATTGGCGCTCACCCAATCACCCGGGTCACTGGGGTCGTTGTCGCGGCCATTGCCATCGTTCGACACCGTGGTGTCGTTGATGAAGTCATAGCCCGGCAGCAGATTTGCGGCCAGATCGCTATGTGCGGTGATACCGGTATCCAGCACCGCCACCACCGAGCCGGCGCCATTGGTGACATCCCAGGCTTGGTTGGCCTTGATGCCATAGGTCCCCGAGTAGCCCCACTGCTCGCCATAGCGGGTGTCATTCGGGGTCAGGCGGATGGTATTGAGGCGATCGACCTCGACGTACTCGACATTGGGATCGGCAGCCAGCTTGCGCATCAGGGTTTCCGCCTCGGCCCGATCCAGCTTGGCATCGGCACGGACCACATCCGCGCCTACCGCCAGACGCCGCATGTGCTGCACGCCGATGCTCTTGCCCGCACGTGCCGGCAACGCACGCGCGGCGGAGACCAGGGTTTTCTGCAGGGCAGCGTCACCTGCAGCCTGGCGGCTGTCCTGCCGGTATTTGACGATGAAGCGTTGGTGCGTCGGCGCGGAATCGAGGCCGGCCAGATGCACATCGCCGGCCCAGGCCGGCGCACACAGAAGCAGGGATGACAACGACGCAGTGCCAACAACCAACAACCCACGAACGAGCGTACGGCGCGATTTGGATGACATTGATTAGCCCTTCTGCATTGAGAGGAAGCCGCGTGCGCGGCATCAGTCCTACCCGGGGCCCTGCCAGATGCGAAGAGGTTGCTGCCCGGGTAGAACTACCCGAACCAGTCCCCTGTTACCGATTCGTGGGCGGACAGTAAATGGCGGCTGAACCAATGACAAGAGGGTTACAACAGAAACCGTTGCTCCGTCACGTTTACGCAAGTGAGTGATTCGTAAAGAATATTTTATTATTGCTTGGTACTGCTGGGCTGCGCCCCTGGGTGTCCGGACAAAGAAAAGCCCGCTGCGAATGTGCCGCAGCGGGCTTCTTCACTTGCCTGACTCGGAGGCTCAGGCGTCCAGACGCACCAGCCAGCCGTGGCGGTCAGGCTGACGGCCGTACTGGATGTCGGTCAGTTCCTTGCGCAGCGACATGGTCACTTCACCGGCCGGTGCATTGATGTCGCCCACCGAGAAGCCTTCGCCCTTGAGCTGGCCGATCGGGGTGATCACTGCCGCGGTGCCGCAGGCAAACACTTCGGTGATCTCGCCCGAGCTCACGCCCTGCTTCCACTCGTCGATGGTGACCTGGCGCTCTTCCACGGTCATGCCGCGGTCGCGGGCCAGCTGCAGCAGCGATTCGCGGGTGATGCCTTCCAGGATGCTGCCCGACAGCGCCGGGGTGACCAGCTTGTTTTCCTTGCCGTAAACCAGGAACACATTCATGCCGCCCAGTTCCTCCAGGTACTTGCCCTCGACCGGATCCAGGAACAGCACCTGCGAGCAGCCCTGCGCCTGCGCCTGCTGCTGCGGCAGCAGCGAGGCTGCGTAGTTGCCGCCGCACTTGGCAGCACCGGTGCCGCCCTTGGCAGCGCGCGCGTAATCGGTGGACAACCAGATCGCCACCGGCGCAACGCCCTTGGCGAAGTACGGGCCAGCCGGGCTGGCGATGACGTAATAGGTCGCCTTCTGCGCGCCGCGCACGCCGAGGAAGGCCTCGTCGCCGATCATGAACGGGCGGAAGTACAGGCTGGCTTCATCGGCATCGGAGACCCAGTCCTTGTCCAGCGCGACCAGCTGCTTGAGCGACTCGACGAAGATCTCGGCCGGCAGTTCCGGCAGCACCAGGCGGCGCGCCGAACGCTGCAGGCGGGCGGCGTTGGCCTGCGGACGGAAGGTCCACACCGAGCCATCAGCGTGACGGTAGGCCTTGATGCCTTCGAAGATTTCCTGGCCGTAATGCAGCACGGCGGCAGCCGGATCCAGCGAAATCGGGCCGTACGGCGTTACCGCCGCATCGTGCCAGCCGGTGTCCTTGTCCCAGCGTACGGCCACCATGTGGTCGGTGAAGTGCAGACCAAAGCCCGGCTTTTCCAGGATTTTGGCGCGCTCCTCGGCGCTACGCGGATGATCCGAACGGGTGACATCGAAGCTCAACGAAGACTGGGACACCGGATAATTCCTTCCAGATTGCGGGATGGGACAGCCCCGATGCCACGCTGGCAGCGGGGGTGCAGCACAAACCGTCACCGGCAGCCGCCGGCGCGGGCTTACAGCATGCCAGTTTCCAGGCGCGCCGCCTCGGACATCATGTGACGTCCCCACGGCGGGTCGAACACCAGGTCGACGTCGGCCTGGGCCACCGTCGGGATCATCTCCAGCTTGCTGCGCACGTCATCGACCAGGATCTCGCCCATGCCACAGCCCGGCGCGGTCAAGGTCATCTTGACGTCGACCTCGCGCTGGCCATCGTCCAGATGCTTGATATCCACTTCGTAGATAAGCCCAAGATCGACGATGTTGAACGGGATTTCCGGATCAAAGCAGGTGCGGAGCTGTTGCCAGACCAGCTTCTCCACATCCTCGTCGCCGGCATCATCGGGCAGTTCCAAGCCCGGTGGCGGCTCCTTGCCGATGGCGTCACCGTCCTTGCCGGCGATACGGAACAGGTTGCCTTCGACAAATACCGTATAGCTGCCACCCAGTGCCTGGGTGATATAGCCATAACTGCCGGCCGGCAAGGTCACGCTATCGCCCTGCGGCACCATCACGGCCGGGCAATCGCGCTCAAAATGGACAGGTTCACTGCTACGGGAATACATGTAGATGGATATGGGGACGCGGTGGCTACCCGCAATGGCCCCATTTTATCCGACTGGGCGCACTCGCCGCTGAAACGCTATGCTGCGGAATCTGTTCGGGAATGCCCATGTCGCCTGTTTCCACCTCGGCCAGCCCTACCCGCCACTGGCTCTGGCCCGTTTTACTGTTGTTGGGAAGCATCACCCTCACCATCGCCTGGCTGCTGGTTGCCCTGAGCACCGGCACCCAGGCCGGCTGGATGGCGATACTGGCCGCGCTGGAGGCGGCATGGATGCTGCGCCTCGGCACCTTCCGGGCCGGCCCGACGCGCGTTGCGGTGACCCTCCTGGCAACCGTGCTGATCGCGGTGGCGGCCAACTGGCTCATCGCCGCCGCCTATGTCGGCGGACCGATGGGCTTGACCCCGTGGGAATCCGCCCTGCGCATGGGCCCGCATTTCGCCTGGACCCTGCTGTCATTGGCCAACGGCCTGGGGGAACTGATCTGGCTGTGCATCGCCCTGCTGGTGGGCTGGCGCCTGGGGCGTTGAATCTCGCTTGATCGCAGCGTCAGCGTGAGAATTCATCGCGGCATGAAACAAAATGTCAGTTTTTGCACATTTCCCCAGCCATGGTCTGCACATTAGGACCAGTTAAAAATTCGTAATTTCATGACTCCCTCGCACCACTCCGCGGAGAGTCATACGTGAGTATCCAGCCACTCAGCCACGCCGTTCGTCTCGCCCTGTTACCCATTTCGACCGCCGCGCTCGCCCTGGGCGCCGCCGGCAGCGCGCTCGCCCAGGACGCAGCCCCCAAGGAAGAGGCCACCAATCTGGACCGCATCCAGGTCACCGGCTCACGCATCAAGCGCGCCGACCTGGAAACCTCCAGCCCGGTTTTCACCATTGACCGGCAGAGCATCGAAAGCTCCGGTGCCGCCACCGTCGGCGAGTTCCTGCAGCGCACCCCGGCCATCGCCGGTGCCGCCACCAACCCGCAGGTCAACAATGGCGGCGGCGCAGGTGCGGCCACGGTCGATCTGCGCGGCCTGGGCGTGAACCGCTCGCTGGTGCTGGTCGACGGCAAGCGCTGGATCGGCACCATCTCCAACGCCAACGGCGCAGTGGACGTGAACTCCATCCCGATGGGTCTGATCGAGCGTGTCGAGGTCCTGAAGGACGGTGCTTCGGCGATCTACGGTTCGGACGCCATCGGCGGCGTGGTCAACTTCATCCTGCGCAAGGACTTTGAAGGCGTGGAAGCCAGTGCCTTCTACGGTATTTCCTCGCGCGGCGATGCAGACACGCAGCGTTTCGATGCCACCTTCGGCCTGTCCGGGGAGAAGGGGCGGCTGATGCTGGGCGCGAGCTACGACAAGGAAGACTCGGTCAGCGCCGCCGATCGCAGCTATTCCAGCCAGCCCTACCAGCTGTATGCGGGTGAAAAGGGTATCGGTGGCACCAGCCGCATCCTGACCGGCCGTTATGTTGTACCGCGCGATGTCGCCATCGCCCGTGGCACCACGCTGGATGCGAACTGTGCCAAGCCCAGCGCCACCAATCCCAACCCCAATGTCGTGCTGACCCGCATCGATGGTCGGGCCGGCACCGCAGGATCGGACTTCCGTTGCTTCAACGGCAATACCGATACCTACAACTTCCAGTCCGACGGCAACCTCAACCTGACCCCGCAGGAACGCACGTCGTTGTTCATGAGTGGCAACTACCAGATCACCGACAACATCGAGGCCTTCATGCTGGGCTCGTGGCTGCGCACCGAGTCCTCGTTCTTCATCGCCCCGCTGCCCTTCGATGGCCGCGCCGACGTGGACGACGTGCCGATCAGCAAGGACAGTCTCTACAACCCCTTCGGCGTGGACATCACCGACGCACGCCTGCGCCTGCGTGATTTCATTCCCACCCGCACGACGCGTTTCGAGACCGAGACCTACCAGATCACCGGCGGCCTGCGCGGCGTGTTCGGTGACAGCACCTGGAGCTGGGATGCGTCCTATGGCTACGGTCGCACGCCGCAGTCTTCGACCGTGCGAGGGTATCTGACCGGCCAGGGCCTGACCGACGCGCTGGGGCCGTCGATGATCGACCCGGTGACAGGCAACCCCATCTGCGTACGCACCGCTGGCAACGCGGCAACCGTCATCAACGACTGTATCCCGGTCAATTTCATGGGCCCGGCGCCGGATCCGAATACCCCCACCGGGCAGGCCCAGTTGGCTGCGCTGGAACTGATCAACCCAACCATCCACAGCACCAGCGAGAACGACCTGAAGGTGTTCAACGCCAACGTCACCGGCGATCTGTTCACCCTGCCGGCCGGCGCGGTCTCACTTGCCGTCGGCGCCGAGCGCCGCGTCGAGTCGGCCAGCAACAGCAACGACTTCCTGACCATCATTCCGCCGGGCAAGACGGTCTGCCGCATCACCCAGGAAGCCTGTACGGGTGGCGACCTGAGCGGCAAGTTCGACGTCAATGAAGTCTACGCCGAAGCCCTGATTCCACTGCTGGCCGACGCGCCGTTCGCCGAGAAGCTCAACGTTTCGCTGGGCACCCGCTATTCGGACTATTCCAACTTCGGTGGCACCACCAACTCCAAGATCGGCGTGGAATGGAAGCCGTTCGCCGACCTGCTGATCCGCGCCACGTATGCAGATGTGTTCCGTGCCCCGACCATCGGCGATCTGTATTCGCCCACGGTGCCCAGCGCCAACACCTATGCCGACCCCTGCAACGGCTATGAAGGCGGCAAACCGGAAGCCTGCGCCGGCGTGCCGACCGACGGCTCGTTCCAGCAGAGCGGCAACCAGGTGACGTCGTTCCAGGTATCGGACCCGAACCTGCAGCCGGAGCATGGTGACGTGCTGACCTACGGCTTCGTCTACAGCCCAAGCTGGCTGGAAGGCTTCAGCGTCACCGCCGACTACTGGCGGGTGAAGTTGAACGACTTCATCGTCAACCTGCCGGAGAACATGCTGCTCAACCAGTGCTTCAACTTCGGCCGTTTCTGCGACACGTTCATCCGCGATGCCAACGGCGACGTTGCGCAGATGACCAACCTGATCGGCAACTACGGCTCGATGAAGACCTCCGGCATGGACCTGGGCTTCCGCTACCAGCTGCCGGAAGGCGCATGGGGCAAGCTGGTCTGGAACCTGGACACCACCTATCTGGCGCAATACGACGTCCAACTGGTGGCAGGCGATCCGACCAGTGACGTGGGTGCTTTCCCAGGCATTCCGCAGAGCACGGGACTGGCTGGCACCTTCGTCGACAATGCCTCGTCGGGTTTCGGCAACATGGCCCGCTGGCGCGCGCTCAACGACCTGACCTGGTCGCGCGGCAACCTCAGCGCCAGCCTGACCACGCGCTATGTGCACCATGTCTACGAAGCGCCCGACGTGGCCGACGTGAAGGAACCCGGCTACGTCGCCAAGCGCCGGGTGCCGTCGGTCACCCAGACCGATTTCCAGATCGGCTACCGCTTCGAGGACCTGAAGAACAGCTCCATCCAGATCGGCGTGCGCAACCTTACTGACCGCCAGCCGCCGTTGATCTATTCTGGCTTCAACGCCTCGACGGATATGCGGACCTACGATGCAATCGGCCGTTTCTACTGGATGCGCTGGACTGCCCGCTTCTGAGCCAGCAACAGCAGCAGCACCCTCCGCCGCGGCCGATGCTGCGGCGGAGGATCAGGGTGCGGACCTGCGTCATTACATCCGCACCTACGACCACAGTTTGCCGGCCGAAATGTGCGGCAAACTGATCGCCTCCTTCAACTCGCTGTCCCGTTTCCAGCAACGCAACGGCCGCGGGGTACGCCCGGGCCTGGACGACAGCGCCTGGACCGAACTGGATGTGAGCCGCCTTTCCGATGCGGGATTCCTCACCTACTTCCGCCAGCTGATCAGCAACGCCCTGCAGCGATACAACGCCGATGTCGGCCTGCCAATCGCGGTGCCCGACAGTCCGCTGCTCAGCCCCCTGATCCTCAAGCGCTACCGCGCCGGCAGCGAGGAAAAGTTCCAGACCCACTTCGATTCAATCAATGAGGTCTGCGACCGCTACCTGGTCTTCCTGTGGTACCTCAATGACGTGGAAGCCGGTGGTGAAACCTGGTTTCCCGGCCTGCATACCGGCGTGGCACCGCGCACCGGAAGACTGCTCATGTTCCCCCCGTACTGGATGTACGCCCATCAGGGAAAGGCGTCCCCCGCGCAGGACAAGTACATCCTCTCCACCTACCTCAGGTTTCCCCAGCGTCAGTCGAGCGTATAGCCGTAACGCGCTACCCACGGCGCAAGAATGGCCAGGGTTTCATCGCTGAAATGGGCGCGATAGCTGCGCCACCGGCCTACGGCTGCAGCATTGAGCGGCTGTACCACCTGCGAGTAGCTGGGCGTGTTGATGCGACGCGTTCGTGCGCTTGCGTGGTTGGCGAAGGAGAGCTGCTGTTCCTGCGCAGGCAGTGCCAGGAACGCCATCAAGGTGGAGAGCACCGCAGGAAGATCGTCCACCATGTCCTCATAGCGCAGCACGTGCACGCGCGCAGGTACCCGTTCGCGTTGCTCGTGCCACCAGTGCATGATCGCCGCATAAGTGCGTGCAGTGGACTCCAACGAGGTGAACGCCAAGGCGCCGCCATTGATTCCAAACGCCTGCATATAGCAACTCAGCACACAGTCGCAGGGATGGCGCAGCAGCAACAGCCAGTCCGCCTGCGGGAACAAACGCGCCACATAGGGCAAGCGCGTCATGGTCAGCGGGTACTTGTCCACCAGCCGACCTTGCAGCGGCAGGTGTCGCCTGACCTCGTTCCAGTAGCGTTGCCTGGCCGCAGCAAGCGCCGCCGGCGACAGCGCATCCAGAGCGGCCCCCAGGTCATCGTCGCGCCACGTGGGCGTGCTGCGCAGTTGTTCGATCACCACCTCCAGCGCGGGCCGCTCATCCAGCACGTCCAGATCCGGATGCACATCCAGTATCCGTTCCAGCAACGTCGTTCCCGAGCGCGGAAACCCCACCAGGAACACCGGATCGCTGGGCCGGGCAGGAGCATCCGGCAAGGCCTGCGCCCACGCCTGGGGCGCGGTCTGCAACAAACGCTGTTGCAACCAGTCCAGTACCGGCGGCATGCGGCCTGCAGGCAAGCGCTGTTCGAATGCTGTCACCGCCGCTGCATGCGCCGATGCCAAGGCCTGCATCGCGTGGTCGACCTGCCCGAGCTGGTCATGGTTGCGCGCCAGCTCGAACTGCAGCTGCGCCTGCATCGCTGGCGCAACCTCCTGCAGCAGCGCCTGTTCGGCATGCTGGATGGCTACCTGTGGCTCCTGCTGCCGACGCATCACGCGCGCCATGGCCAATTCGTACATTCCCGAGCTGCCGCGCTCAGCGCGCGGATCAATCCCGCGCAATACCTCCGCCGCCTCGTCCAGCCGGTTCAGGCGCTCCAGCAACAGGGCGAATTGAATCCGCGGCTCGATGGCATCCGGGGCTTCGGTGATCAGTTGCCGGTACAGCTGCTGCGCGGCAGCGTCACTGCCGGCCTGCGCCAATAACCAGGCCAAGGCACGGCGCTCGCCGTGGTCCAGCGACGCCTCCTCCACGCCGGCGAGACAGGCTGCAAGTTCCTCGAACCGTTCCATCTCCGCCAGGCTCTGTGCATACGCCAAGCGCACGTCAAGCGCCCCCGGCTCCCTTGCCAGGGCAGTCGCCAGGAATCCATTGGCGTCGGCAAAGCGTGCCTGTCCCAGCAGCGCCAACCCATAGCCGAGCAGCCACGCCACATCCTCCGCACCCAGCGCACGGGCGCGTTCAAACGCCGTGCCTGCGGCAGCCGCATCGGCATCTTCAAGACAGACGTTGCCCAGGTTCATCCACACGCTCAGCGAATCCGGCTGCAACTCGGCGGCCCGTGAAAGCCAGTCGCGCGCATCCTGCACCCGTCCCTGTGCAGCCAAGGCCAGCGCCAGCACCTCCATCCCCGCTGCGGAACCAGGCGTTGCGGCGAGCAGACGGCGCATCGCCGTTTCCGCCGCATCGTGGCGGCCCTGCTGCAGATACTCCAGCGCGCGTTCCAGCTCAAGCTGCATCAAAGCCCCCGATGGTTACAACTGAACCCTTCTGCATAGCGGCGAAATCTTAATTTTTGACAATCCAAGCGCAAACGCACGCATGTCTTTCGCCGTGTGCCAGCACGCAGCATAGGTTCTGTTCGGGGACTTGGTAAGTCACTCTTCTCTCTGCACAGGTCAGACCCTACTCAGCCCAACATCAATGGGCACGACGGTCAGCCCCGAACCTACCCGGCAGCTGCCGGGTTTTTTTTTGGCCACGGCAGGAACGGCCGGCGGCATTCTGAAATTTTCATTCCCGTTGCCAGATCCCAATGGCCATGCGATGTTCTGCTCGCCAACGCGGGTACAGCGGCACAAGCGAAATTCTCGAACCCCTTTCATTCCGAACAACAGGGTTGTGAAGACGAGGTGAGAATCCAACACCACTCCCTGCACGCGTCCCAGGCCCTGGATCTGTCCAGCCAGCCGGCTGGAAGCGTGCACGCCACAACCGGCTACGGCAGGGGCGCCCGCTTGCTGATTCCCGCCGGCTGGGTAAGCGTCACCCTGGTGTTGACCGGATTGTTGGAGATAGGCAGTGGTGATGCCCCCTGGCAACTTGCTGCCCATCACCTGCAGTTGTGGCTGGAAGGCGAACTGCGCCTGTCCAACCGCAGTCATGCCTGGTGGCTGTGCATCACCGCACCCGCTGCGCTGTGGGAACGATTGCCGCGCCCGCCAACGTCGAGCAACCATCTCATTCCACGCGAAATAAGCTGCGACAAGGAAGTGGCACGCGCGGTATTGCACCTGGCGCGAAAGCGCTGCTTCAGCAACAGCCGCGATACGTCCGCTGTCCAGGATGGCATGCTCGTGCTGCGCGACATGCTGCTGGAGCGCCAGCAATCACTGCATGGCCAACTCAACCGCTGCAGCGGTCGCACCGCACTGCGGCGACACCAGACCATGTTGCGCTTGTTACGCGTGCAACACCTGATCCGCTGCAATGTGGATGCACGCCTGGACCTCAATCGGCTGGCGGCGATCGCCAATTATTCCCCCCCGCATCTGATCCGCATCTATCGCGAAGTCTTTGACGAAACTCCGTTTGAATATGCAACCCGCCTGCGCCTGCAGCGGGCCTGGGACCTGGTCTGCACCACCGAGCTCTCCATCTGCGAAATTGCGGACGCGCTGGGCTTCGAGACCGAAAGCGCCTTCTGCCGCGCTTTCAAGCAAACCTACGCCTGCACCGCCAGCCAGGCGCGTCGAAGCGGCGGCGCCAATCGCACCTGCATCGACATGAGTGTTGCCACGCCTGAACACGACAATCAGGCCGAGCTCGCAACCTCGTAAACAATCTGGGGAACGTTGCTGGCAACTCTCCGCTGCGGTTCACCCCGTGCGGCCAAGCCAGACCGTGTCGCCGCCCCCTTGCTGCCGTGCCCGCCGTGCTTTCGCACTGGCACCTGCCGTGCAGTGCACAGCACTGCACCTCACCCGACCCGATCACGATGCCGCGCCAACGCGCGCTGTCGCCACAAGGTTCACCCTCGGTCCAAACAGATAGGGCATGGACTACGGGTGGGCGGCGGCGGTATCCGCCCGCATGTACCGGAGTCCGCAATGGCACGGCACAGCGGCGCACTTTTTCTCTGTACAGGTGAGGTGATCAGCATTGCGTTGCGTCTGAAGTGAGTAGGGCTTCACAAAAGCCCAGCCGACGACCGGGAGACATCGCGGTTACACCACGCGTTGTCAGAGCAGACACCTCGTCGTCGTCCGTTCACGCAGACATGGGGGTAGCCGCAGTGGGAATCCGACATCATTCACTTCAGGGCGCGCGCTCGATCGAGCCCCCCCTGCTACGGCCTGACTGTATCCATGCCATCAGCGCATATGGCAAAGGCTGCCGCCTGTCGATTCCAGCCGGCTGGATAAGCGCTACGCTGGTACTCAGCGGCCGCCTGGAGCTGAGCAACGGCGACCTGCCGTGGCAACTGTCCGCACGCCAGCTGCAGCTGTGGATGGATGGCAACCTGCGCCATGGCAGCCGCGAGCAGAGCTGGTGGCTATGCGTCACCGCACCGGCTGCGCTCTGGCAGAAGCCGCCCAAATCCACCGCCGCCATCATCAACTGCCTCATCCCCCGCGAGCTGCGCTGTGACCGCGATCTGGCGCGCGCCATGCTGCGTCTGCACCGCTCCGGCAACCTGGAGCTGAACCCGGATTCGACCGACGCCGCCTACCGGTTGGGCTTGCTGCGCGATGCCCTGATCGAACGTCAGCAGCCCTTGCAGATCCAGCTTGAACGCTGCAGCGGTCGCACACTGATGCGCCGCCATCAGACGCTGCTGCGCCTGTTGCGGGTGCAACACCTGATCCGCTGCACCATTGAAACCCGTCTTGACCTGGTCAGCCTGGCAGCGGCCGCCAATTACTCGCCTACCCACTTGATCCGCATCTACCGTGAGGTCTTTGGCGAGACCCCGAGCGAGCATGCCGCGCGCCTGCGCAACAAGCGCGCGCTGGAGTTGGTGTGCAACACCGATCTGTCAGTGTGCGAAATCGCCGAATCCCTGGGTTTCGAAAGTGAAAGCGCATTCTGCCGCGCGTTCAAGCATGCCTTCGGCTGCACTACCACCGCCGCAAGGCGCGGCCAGCCAGTGCAGGACCGCGCCCTGGCCGCACCGACGCTGCTGCCGGCAGGCAACACCACGGCTGAACCCACAGTGCGCGAATGGGCGGTGGCCTCCTGACCACCGCCGCAGACCTCAGTGCCCGCCGTCCAGCGCCTTCAGTTCACTGACAAGTGCACTCGCCGCCTCGGCACCATCGCCGTACAACATGCGGGTGTTGTCGGCATAGAACAGCGCATTCTCGATACCGGCAAAGCCGGTTCCCTTGCCGCGCTTGATGACGATGGTATTCCTTGAATTGACCACATCCAGGATCGGCATGCCATAGATAGGGCTGCTTGGATCGGTTTTGGCCACCGGGTTGACCACGTCGTTCGCACCGATCACCAACGACACATCGGTGGTCGCGAACTCCGGATTGATATCGTCCATGTCGGCGATCAAGTCGTACGGCACGCCCGCCTCGGCCAGCAGCACGTTCATATGCCCGGGCATGCGCCCGGCCACCGGATGGATCGCGAACTTCACCTTGACCCCGCGTTCGATCAGGCGCTGCGCCAGCTCCCATATCTTGTGCTGGGCCTGCGCTACCGCCATGCCGTAACCGGGCACGATCACCACACGTTCGGCGAAAGCCATCATCGCGGCCACGTCGGAGGCTTCGATCGGCTTCTGCGTACCGCTGATCTCCGCCCCCTGCCCGCCGCCGCCGAAGTTGGAGAACAGCACACCGCTGATCGGCCGGTTCATCGCCTTGGCCATCAAGCGGGTCAGCAGGATACCGGCCGCACCGACCATCATGCCGGCGATGATCAAGGCCTCGTTGCCGAGCACGTAACCTTCAAACGCCACTGCCAGCCCGGTGAAGGCGTTGTACAGCGAGATCACCACCGGCATGTCGGCGCCGCCGATCGGCAATGTCATCAGCACACCCAATGCCAACGCCACCACGAAGAAACCGATGATGGCCAAAGGCTGCAGGCTCACCGCCGCCCATACCCCCAGCACCACCATCGCCAACGCGACCAGCAGGTTGAAGGCTTGTTGCCCGGGGAAGGTGACACGCTTGTCCAGGCGTCCATCCAGCTTGGCCCAGGCAATGACCGAACCGGACAACGACACCGCGCCGATCGCCGAACCGATTACCGCCAACGCCAGCACCGTATTGGACGGCAACCGTGCCGCCAGGTCGGCGATGGCCTGCGCGCTCCAATGATTGGTATCGCGGTTGGCAATATCGGAAAAACGCAGCAGTTCCACCGCGCCGATGGCCGCGGCGGAGCCACCGCCCATGCCGTTGTACAAGGCGACCATCTGCGGCATGTCGGTGATGGCCACTTTCTTGGCCGACACCCAGGCCAGGCCCGTGCCCAGCAGCAGGGCCACGGCGATCAATGCGATGTTGTGCAGACCCGGCAGGAAGAATGTGGCAGCGGTGGCGATCAACATGCCGGCACCGGCCCATTGGATGCCGCTGCGCGCGGTCCTGGGCGAGGCCATGCGCTGCAGGCCCAGCAGGAACAGCGTGGCAGCGACCAGATAACTCGTATTGACCAGGATCGATATGCTCATGCACCGGCCTCCAGAGCCGTGTCTACAGGGCGAGGAGACTGCTTGTCGAGGCGATGGTGCTCGCGCATTTCAATGGCGGTTTTCAGCAACCCGATCATGCCCAACCCGAACGCCACCATGCCCAGTGCCAGCTGCGACAATGCGGTGGTGGGGGCCAGGGCCGCGCCCAACAATCCGAGCAGGATCGGCAGCAGGGCCTGCGCACTGATCAGCCACAGCATCAGGCCGCCCTTGCGCGGGTCCTCCCAGACTTTCTTCGACATCCTGTTCTGGGTCTTGGCCGGATCCTGCAACGAGGACATGCCTACGCCCACGCCTGCATACAACAGTGCACTGTTATAGGCATCAAGCGCGCCCGCCATGCCATTGAACAGTGGCCGCGCCGCATAGGCGAACGCCACCAGCAAGGCCGGATACTGCAGGTAGCTGAGCCACTGGAAAACCTGCCGTGCATTGACCGCGGGGCGGCCGGCGATACCGATGGGGAGGCTCACTTGTCCTTCCCTTCCGGCTTCTTCGAGCTTTTGAACATGTCCAGCATGCGCTCGGTCACCACATAGCCACCGGCCGCGTTGCCCGCCCCGAGGGCCACGGCGATGAAGCCGATCACCTTCTCAAGCGTTGTGTCCGCATGGCCGAGTACCACCATTGCACCGATCAGCACGATGCCATGGATGAAATTGGAACCGGACATCAAGGGGGTGTGCAGGATCACCGGCACCCGCGAGATGATCACGTGGCCGGCAATCGCTGCCAGCATGAAGATGTACAACGCTACGAACCCGTCGCTCATTGTTTGCTCTCTCCGAGGCTGGAAGCGCCTGTCCGGCATCATAACCATGTGGCCGAAGCCGGCGCGACCGTTGCGTTGTCAACCGATTCGCCTCTCGCGCGTTATCCCTCCCAGACACACCCACGACCGGAACGTTACCCTGTGCTGGTGACCAGCCCCCCCCTGATGCCGCCTGCGGCTGTACCTGCCTCGCTGGACGCGTTCCTGGCGGGTATCGGCCCGCGCGCGTTCCGTTTCGCCGAGGCCGGCCTGCGCCAGCGCGACGATGCGCTGGACGCGGTCCAGGACGCCATGGAACGCATGCTGGGCTACCGCGAGCGGCCCGCGGAGGAATGGACGGCCTTGTTCTGGAGCATCCTGCGCCGGCGCATCATCGACCTGCAGCGCCGCCGCAGCTTCCGCCTGAAGTTCTGGGCGCCCCAGGAAGACCACGACCAGGACAGCACCATCGACTGGGCCGACGAAGGCCCCGGCCCTGCACAGACGCATGAACAGCAGCGCGCGTACACGCAGTTGGTACACGCCCTGCGGCAGCTGCCAGCCCGCCAGCGCGAAGCCTTCAGCCTGCGCGTGCTGCAGGAACTGGACGTGGCCACCACCGCCAAGGCGATGGGTTGCTCGGAAGGCTCGGTAAAAACCCACCTGTCGCGCGCGCGCGACGCATTGCAGAAACAACTGGAGGCCTCGCGGTGAACCGCCTGCCCACACATCCCGACGCATTCGACCATCAGGCCCGGCAGCTGCAGCAGCAGGCCGATGCCGCATTGTCCCCGGCCACCTTGGCGCGGCTGCGGCAGGCCCGCCAGCACGCCAGCATGGCGAAAACGCCGTCGGTATGGCGCCGCCATCGCTGGTGGCTGGCGACCGCCTGCTCGGCGCTGCTGGCCGTGCCGATAGCGATGCAGTTCAACCACAGCGCGCAGCCACCTGTTGCCCCTGTGGTCGCTGGCCAGAACACCGACACTGGCGATGACACCTTGCTGTTCGACGAAAGCCCTGAGCTGTACCTGTGGCTGGGTTCCGACAATCTGGCGATGGAATGATGATGAAGACCTTGCTGCCCTACCTGCTGTTGCTGGCCTGCGCCAGCGCTCCGGCCGCCGCCCAGCAACAGCTGCCCGAATGGGACCAGCTCACCCCAGCCCAGCGCGAGACGCTGATCGCACCGGTGCGTGATCGCTGGAACGGCTCCTCCCCCGAACGCCGCCAGCGCAGCTACGAGCATGCCCGCAGCTGGCAGCAGATGACCCCACAGCAGCGCGAGCAGGCCCGTCGCGGCATGCACCGTTTCGAGAACATGTCCCCGGACCAGCGCCGCGACGCGCAGGCACTGTTCGACAAGATGCGCGGCATGGACAAGGACCAGCGCCAGCAACTGCGCGAACAGTGGAACAGGATGAGCGTGGAACAGCGCCGGCAATGGGTACAGGCCAATCCACCGGCACCGCGCCCACCGCGCTGACCTGATCTGGTAGTGCCGAGCCATGCTCGGCAGGGCTTTCCCAGCGAAAAGCTGCCCTCACCCCAACCCCTCTCCCGCAAGCGGGAGAGGGGCTATCGCCTGCGCGCCGCCGGCCTGTAGTGCCGAGCCATGCTCGGCAGGGGCTTTCCCAGCGACGTATCAGCGTTGTAGGAGCGGCGTCAGCCGCGAAGCTGACTTCAATGAAATCAGAGAGCCACCCGCACCCGATGGATCCTCGGTATCGCGGCTTACGTAGTTCCCACAACAGGGTCTATCAGCGAAGCTCCAGGCGAGCATGGCTCGGCTCCCCACCTGGCGCTGCTGGTCACACCGGCGGGATTTCACCGCCGGCTGGACGTTGTGGCCAGACGGTCTTGGCCAGCAACTCATCGTTCCAGTCGAACGACAGCTTGCCTTCCTTCAGGAACAGCGCCACGAAGTTGTAGACGTTGCGCGCGAACATTTCGCTGGCGTGCACCGCACCCATGCTGGCCAGGTTGAGCGGACCAGCAACCGTCACGCCGCCGACCTCGATGGTTTGCCCCGGCTGCGTTGCCTCGCAGTTGCCGCCAGTCTCGGCAGCCAGATCGACGATCACGCTGCCTGGGCGCATACCCGCCACCATCGCCGCGGTGACGATCTTTGGTGCCGGACGGCCGGGCACGGCGGCGGTGCAGATCACCACGTCCACCCCTTTCAGGTGTTCGGCCAAGCGTCGCTGTTGTTCAGCGCGCTCCGCGTCGGTCAGCTGCCGGGCATAGCCGCCCTCGCCGGCAGCGCTGACGCCCAGGTCCAGGAACTTGCCACCCAGCGACTCGATCTGCTCACGCGTCTCAGGACGTACATCGAAACCTTCAACCGCTGCGCCCAGGCGCTTGGCTGTGGCAACGGCCTGCAGGCCCGCAACACCGGCACCGACAATCAGTACCTTGGATGGGCGGATGGTGCCGGCGGCAGTGGTCAACATCGGGAAGAAACGCGGCGCAAGCTGCGCAGCGATCAGGGTTGCCTTGTAGCCAGCCATGCCGGCCTGCGAACTGAGCACATCCATCGCCTGTGCGCGCGTGGTGCGTGGCAATCGTTCCAACGGAAACGTCTGCAACTGGCGGGCCTGCAACGCTGCCGCGCGCGCGGGATCGGCTTCGGGCTGCACCCCGCCAACCAGCACTGCTGCCGTCTTCAGGCGCGCAATGGTCGGCAAGGACGGGGCCTGTACGCATAGCACCAGATCTGCAGCTTCCAGCGCGTCACCCAGCTGGGCCCCTGCATCCACATAGGCCTGGTCGGGGAACCCCGCAGCCGCGCCTGCGCCGGCCTGCAGGTGTACCTGCGCGCCGGCTGAAACAAGTTTCTTCACCGTTTCCGGCGTGGCGGCAACGCGTCGCTCGCCTTCGGCGGTTTCCTTCAACACCCAGACATCTACGGCCATTCCAGTCCTCGATGCGCAGCGGATCAACCGCCGGATCGTAGCAAAGCCGGTGCCCTGTGCGGCAGCCCCAGGGCTGCCAGGCAGCCAATCAGTTGGCTACACCCTGCGGCTCCAGCCGATCGATCACGCCCTGCATGGCGGTGTCGAAGGCGCCGTCATCCACATGTGGACGCAAACGTTCCAGCCGCACCATCACCGCCAGTTCTTCCGGTGAGGCCACGCAGAAGCGGATGCCGCGGCGGTTGACGAACAGCAGTCGCGAGGAAATCGGACTCACCCAGGACAACTTGCCGGCCTGCATCTTGCCGTCCTTGTCGATGAAATCCAGCCAGGTGCCGATTTCCATCCTGCGGAAACGTTCGGCGTCGCTGTCGTCGAAATCCTCGGCCTTGGTCGCATTGCCGAACTCGATGGCCGGGGTTTCCGGCGCCGGCGGCGTCGGCAAGGCCACCTGCGGCAGTTCCGGCAAGGCCCGCTCCAGTTCCGGCCGCAATTCAGCGATGGACTGCAGGGTGTCGTGCAAGGCGTCGATCGCGGTGGTGCCACCGTCGCCATGCAGGCCAACACTGGCAAACACCTTGCGCAGCCCGGGCTGGCTGGATTGCAGCCACGGCTTGCCGACGATATGGCGGCGTGCTTCAGCCACTTCTTCCAGCACATCGTCGGCCAGTTTCAACGCTTCGGCCACACCTTCACCTTCCTCGCCTTCGCGCAGCAGGGTGAGGGTGAGATGGTGATTCCAGGGCTGGCGCAGGAAGTCCTCGATGGCCTTGGGCAGGCTGACGTCGGCAACCCGCTTGTCCAGCTCGGCGCTTGCGCGATTGCGGGCGACTTCCAGTTTCTCCTGGCCACGTTGGGTCTCGGCTGCGCGCCGCTCGGTGATCTCGATACGCCGCCGGTGCTGGGCCAGGAAGTCGCGGAACTCTTCTTCCAGGGTGAGGAAGATCGCCAGGTTCTCATTGAACTCGGCGGTCAGCCTTTCAATGATTTCCTCGACCTTGCCCATCAGCGCGCGCTCGGCCTGGCTTTCCCCGGCATTGCCCTCGCAGGCCTCGGCCAGCGAGTTGAGCAGCTTGCGCGCCGGATGAGTCTTCTGCACGAACATGCGCCGGTCGAGCATGGCGACTTTGACGAAGGGCACGACCAGACGCCCGATCAGCTCGCGCGAACGCCCTTCCAGGTCACGTTCGTCGAGCATCACGTCGAACAGCATGCCGACCAGGTCGATCGCATCTTCGTCCTGGGGGTCCAGATGCGCCTGTTGCGGGTCCACCCCGAGGCGCGTGGCACCGGACAGCACTTCACTCTTGAGCCGCTGCGCCAGCGATTCGCCATCCTCGCCCACCGCCGCGCGCAGGGTTGCGCTGGGCGTGGCCTGCAGCAGCGACAACACCGACATCATCTCGCGCTGGTTCAAGGAGCGCTGCTGGCCGGCGCCGGCATGCGCGGCATCGGCCGCAGACGCCGACGCCCCTTCGCGGGTCTGCCGACTCTGCGCCAGCAGCTCGTGCAGCGCCTCCAGCACCATGTTCTGCGAACTGCCATAGGCCTGTTCGGCCTCGAAACCCGCCGCTGCCTGCGCGGCAGCCTGGCCGGCCATGCTGCCGCGGCGCTGGTTCCAGCGCTCGGAAAAGCGCCGCGCCCACATCGGCGCATGGCCCGGGTCGAATCCTTCCTCTTCTTCCTGCGCAGCCTGCGACACCTGCTCGACCGGCGAGCGTTGCGGACCGGGCCGGCGCGGCGCGGCGATCTCGGGGGCGACACCGGCCTGGGCCAGGCGCTCGTCCACGGCTTCGTACAGCTTGCCGATGCCGGCGGCGAACTCGCGTTCGCACAACTTGAACAGCACCAGCCGCACTTCAGCGGCCAGGTCGCAGGTATAGAACGCCTCGTGCACGGCCACGCCGATGTGCTCCGGGCCGATCGGATTGGTGTCGGCATCCAGCGTCGACACCCCCGCCACCCAGGCCAGGCGGTGATCGATGCGCAGCAACACCTGCTTCCAGTCGCGCAGCAGCACGGTGGCAAAATTGCGTACGGCCAGGCGCGATTCAAGAATGTGTTCGGGGACCAGGCTCAAACCGCCGTCGCCCTGCCCGGCCAGCACGCTCTCTGCCGACTGTGGGCTGCCGGCTTCCAGCGCGGCCCAGGCCTGTTGCAGGTGGGCATCGAACCGACGGGAAATCTCATCACGCCGGCGGCGCAGCTCACGCATGCCGTCCAGAAACGCCAGCTGCGAGGGACCCGCCGTCTCGGCACGATCGAACAAGGCATCGTCAAAGCCCGCCAGCACCTTGGCAAAGGCCTGCGACAGCACTGGCAGGGCGGCCTCACGGGCCACGCCAAGCAGGTTCTGGTTACGACCGGGCTGACCGGCGGGATGCGGATTGGACATCATGCGCAAAGGCTCCACACCCTTACAGGCGCTGGTCTTCTGATAAACAAATTGGGAAATGCAGACACGGCCCCCGAAACCGCACGCGCATGGTAGGCGGAGAAGATGAACAGGGTCAGTGATGCAGTCCGCACTTCCTACCTCATGAGCCCTTCCCCGCAATACCAGCCATGCTAAGCGTGTCAGCGATTATTAGCGACCCGTAGCTTGTTCAGGCCACACGACACAGCGCACAAAACCGCCGCTGGCTCCCACTAAATGGCCGGTACATGGGCGACGTCTATAATCACTGGCCGCCTCAGCTCCTGTGAACCATGTCCGACAACTGCTTCCTGCAAGCGCTGGATCAGCGCCATTCGGTGCCCTCCCTGCAACTGGGCGAGCCGGCGCCGGACCCGGCCACCGTGCTGCGCATGCTGCAATCGGCCGTACGCGTCCCAGATCACGGCAAGATGGTGCCGTTCCGGTTCCTGCGCCTGCAGGGCGAAGCCCGCCATGCGCTGGGCGAGTTTCTGGCCCGGCGCAGCCGCCAGCGCGACCCCAATGCGGCCGAGGCCGCGGTGGAAAAGGACCGCCAGCGCTTCTCCCATGCACCGCTGATCATTACCGTGATCGCCCGCTTGCAGGACAACCCCAAGGTCCCCGCGCAGGAACAGCTGCTCACCGCCGGCTGCGTGTGCTTCGCCCTGCTGCAGGCCGCGCAGGGCTGCGGTTTCGGGGCGCAATGGCTGACCGCGTGGATGGCCAGCGATCCGGAAGTCGCCCGCCACCTGGGCCTGGCCGACAATGAGCAGATCGTTGGTTTCATCCATATCGGCACCCCCAGGATTGCCGTCCCCGACCGCGAACGCCCCGATCCGGCCATGCTGCTGCAGGACTGGCAGCCATGAATGCCGGCAGTGCCCCACTGCAACCGCTCTACCTGATCGACGCCAGCCTGTACGTCTTCCGCGCCTGGCATTCGATTCCCGATGAATTCCAGGATGCGCAGGGCTGGCCGGTAAACGCAGTTCACGGTTTTGCCCGCTTCCTGCTCGACCTGCTGGAACGCGAGCGCCCACAACATATCGCCGTGGCCTTCGACGAAGCGTTGGACAGCTGTTTCCGCCATGCGCTGTATCCGGCCTACAAGGCCAACCGTGATCCGGCCCCGGAGGAACTGCGCCGCCAGTTCGCCCATTGCAAGGCGCTGTGCGCCGCCTTGGGCCTGGAAGTACTGGCCGACCGCGAATACGAGGCTGACGACCTGATCGGCAGCGCCCTGCATGCCAGCCGCGGCCGCCTGCGCGGGGTCATCGTCTCGGCCGACAAGGACCTGTCGCAGCTGCTGCTGGAACACGACGAACAATGGGACTACGCCCGCAACCAGCGCTGGGGCGCGGACGGGGTGAAGGCACGGCAAGGCGTGCACGCCCACCAGGTCGCCGACTACCTTGCGTTGAGCGGCGACGCGGTGGACAACATTCCTGGCGTATCCGGTATCGGGGCCAAGTCAGCGGCTGTGCTGCTGGCGCATTTCGGCAGCATGGACGCCCTGCTCGAGCGCATCGATGAAGTGCCGTTCCTGCGCCTGCGCGGCGCCGCCACCATGGCGGTACGGCTGCGCGAGCAGCGTGAGCAGGCCTTGCTGTTCCGCCAGCTGACCACGGTTGCCTTGAACGCACCGCTGCACAACGCCGCCGGCGGCTTCGTGCGCGCCAATGGCGACGGCGACATGCTTGGCGGGCTGTGCGAGGCGCTTCGGTTTGGCCCGATGACCCGGCGCCGGCTGATGACTGCGGCCGGCCTGCAATCCCCTTCCACTCCAGCCAACGAGTTCGCATGAGCCATAACACTGCTGAACCCCGCGTCGTCTACGAAGGCAAATACCAGCGCATGCTGGTGCGCGGCACCTGGGAGTACAGCGAGCGCACCCATGCCGGCGGGCTGGCCGCGATCATCATCGCGGTCACCCCCGATGACGAGGTGCTGTTCGTCGAGCAGTTCCGCGTGCCGCTGCAAGCGCGCACCATCGAGATGCCGGCAGGGCTGGTTGGCGATATCGATGCCGGTGAATCCATCGAGGTGTCGGCCGTGCGCGAGCTGGAAGAAGAAACCGGCTGGACCGCCGACCATGCCGAAGTGCTGATGATCGGCCCCACCTCCTCCGGCGCCAGCAGCGAGAAGATCGCCTTCGTGCGTGCCACCGGCCTGCGCAAGGTCGGCGAGGGCGGCGGCGATGCCAGCGAGGACATCACCGTGCACAGCATCCCGCGTCAGCGCGCTGCAGCCTGGCTGGTGGAGAAGATGGGCGAAGGCTATGAGCTGGACGCAAAACTCTGGGCCGGCCTGTGGATGATCGAACACCACCTGGATGGACGTCCGCGTGGCTGACTCCGGCTTGCAAGGCGTCACTGCGCTGCTCGGCGCCGACGATCCAGCGATTTACACCGTGCACAACCCGCACGGCGTGTCCCCGTTCCTGCTGCTGGCCGATCATGCCGGCCAGCGTGTGCCGCAGGCGCTGCAGGACCTGGGCTTGCCGCAGGCCGAACTGGACCGGCACATCGGCTGGGATATCGGCATCGCCGGCACCACCCGCGCCCTGGCCAAGCGCCTGGACGCCTGGGCCATCGAACAGACCTATTCGCGCCTGTTGATCGACTGCAACCGGCCGCTGGTGTCGCCGACGCTGATTCCTGAAGTCAGCGACGGCACCGTTGTTCCCGGCAATCGCGGCCTTGATCCACAGCAACGCCAGCAGCGTATTGATGCGATCCACGCGCCCTACCACGCACGCATCGACACCGAACTGGACCGTCGCCGCGATGCGGCTGTGCCGACACTGCTGGTGATGATGCACAGCTTCACCCCGGCGATGGCCGGCATGGAACGTCCATGGCATGCAGGGGTGCTGTATCACCAGGACACGCGCTTCGCGCATGCGCTGCTGCAGGCCTTGCGCGAGGAAGGCGATCTGGTGGTTGGCGACAACCAACCGTATTCGGTGAACAGCAACAGCGACTATGCGGTGCCGGTGCATGGCGAAGGCCGTGGCCTGGTGCATGTGGAACTGGAGATCCGCCAAGACCTGATCGCCGATGTGGCAGGGCAGCAGGCCTGGGCGGAGCGACTGGAGCGGATTTTCCGCAGCTTGCAGCCTGAACTGCTCACCTGGGCGTAGCCTTGTAGGAGCGGCGTCAGCCGCGAAGCCGATGAACTGTCGGATGTAACACCGGCAAGTCCCCTGCCGAGCATGGCTCGGCACTACGCGGGCATTGCGTTGTCCACACAGGCTGTGCCCTGACGGTTACACAACCTGTGGATAAGACCGCACACCCCTTGCACACCAGACCTTTGCAGGCACTGCTTATTTTTTGATCAAGCAGGTCGCATGTAGTGCCGAGCCATGCTCGGCAGGGGCTTTACTGATAAACCCATTTGCCGGAGCGGCGGGACCCGCGAAACCCGGCCGTTGTAAGACCCCCCATAATCTCAAGGGTTTGTCGGTAAAGCCCCTGCCGAGCATGGCTCGGCACTACAGGGGCCCGCCTATCAACCCGCGAAACTGTCGGTCGCGCGTACCAGTGCGTCGACGTTCTCGGCTTCAAATGCCGAGTGGCCGGAGGCAGGCGTGATCTGCAGCTGCGCCTTCGGCCAGGCCTTGTGCAGTTCCCAGGCATTGGCCAGCGGGCAGACCACGTCGTAACGGCCGTGCACGATCACACCCGGGATGTGGGCGATCTTGTGCGCGTCGCGCAGCAGTTGGTCTTCCACCTCGAAGAAGCCACCGTTGACGAAGTAATGGTTCTCGATGCGGGCGAAGGCCAGCGCGAACTGCGGGTCTTCGTGGCTGTTGACGAAGTCATCGTCCACATGCAGGAAGCTGGTGGCACCTTCCCACACGCTCCAGGCCTTGGCAGCCGCCAGGCGCGTGGCCTCGTCATCGCTGGTCAGGCGGCGGTGGAAGGCCGAGATCAGGTCATGGCGCTCAACGAGAGGGATCGGCTTGAGGTAATGCTCCCAGGCATCCGGGAACAAACGGTTGGCGCCTTCCTGGTAGAACCATTCCAGCTCCCAGCGACGCAGCATGAAGATGCCGCGCAGCACCAGCTCGGTCACCCGCTGCGGATGGGTTTCGGCATAGGCCAATGCCAGCGTCGAACCCCAGCTGCCGCCGAATACCTGCCAACTGTCGACGCCGAGCTTTTCACGCAGCTTCTCGATGTCGGCGACCAGATCCCAGGTGGTGTTGTCGACCAGATCCGCATGCGGGGTGGAACGACCCGAGCCACGCTGATCGAACAGGATGATGCGGTACTTGGCCGGGTCGTGGAACTGGCGCATCTTGTCGCTGCAGCCGCCACCGGGGCCGCCGTGCAGCATCACCACCGGCTTGCCGTTGGGGTTGCCGCATTGTTCGAAATACAGCGTGTGGCGGTCGTCGACCTTGAGTGTGCCGGTGTCGTAGGGCTCGATGGCGGGATAGAGCGTGCGCATGGCAGCCTCGCTGGGAACAGGCCGCTTAGTCTAACGCAGCGATGTTGCGGTCTTGTCTGCGTTACAGCGTTCCATCAAGGCGTCGCATAGGTCGCCGGGGTGATCCTCTCCAGCAGCCAGATGCCGTCGAAGCGCTGACGTGCTTCGGGCAGCGTCAATTCATCGGCGTAGTCCATGCCCCACAGCCGGCTGGCCGGATCCTCCTCGCCCGACAAACTGCCGGCATGCAGATCAACGAACACCGCTGCGACCGAGGTATCGGCAGTCAAGCGCGACTCCAGCTGCGCCGGCCGTGCGTCCACCTGGCGAACCTGCTGATCGATGTAGTCGAGGTAACTCCCTTGCGCCCCGGCGTAATGCAGCACATAGGTCTGTGCCTGCAGCGCCTCCGGCAAGGCGCGGGTGACGTTGTCCACCACCGGAAAGCCACGCGGATGACCGTCGCGGTAGCCGCCAAGTTTGTTCAGATGCGCGTAATGCCCCCAGACGACCGCCTTGCGCCCCGGATAGGCCTGCTCCAGCAGCCACTGCAGGTTGCCGGCCATGACCGGATCGTGTTCGTCGAAGGGCCGCAGCTGCCAGCTCACCTCGGCCATGCGTTGCAGGCTGGCATTGATGCGCCGCCAGAAGCCATCGCTGTTGAACACGTCGTCGCCATGCTCGGCGTCCGGCGCCGGCAGCAGTTGCAGCAGCCATTGCGAATCATCTAGGAAGCGCTGGCGTGCGTGAGCATCCGCCATCGCCAGCTTGCCATCCAGCAATCGCTGTACCTGTTGCAGGTGCAGCTGCAGGCGCTGCCTTGCCATTTCATCCAGTGGCTGCCGCAGCAAGCGTTCGCGCAGCTGCGACACCAGCTGGCGACGCGAAAATGCGCCGCTCAGGCGCCCATCGAAGCCAGCCAACTGCATCGCGCCGGGCGCGTCGCGTTGTGCATCCAGATAGTCGTACAGCGGCCACAGCTCGGTGCTGTTGGCATACATGTAGAAGATGTTGCCGGGCGCGTTGGCGCGCAGTGGCAGCCGCGATTGCCATAGGCGGGTGACATCGAACAGGCCGCTTTCCAGCACCAGCAGGTCGAAGCCCTTGCGCTCGTGCAGGTAGCGTACGGTGCGCACCTTGCTCTCGTAGATATTGCCTTCGCCATGCGTGAGCTCGTCGAGCATGACGATGCGCTTGTCGCCGATGGCCTCACCCAGGGCCGCCAGATCAGCGAAGTCATCCTGCACCGGCGAGCCCTCACGCAAGGGATGGATGGGGGCGTGTTTGCTGGTGGCTGGCGTTGCAGCACAGCCCAGCGATGTGACCAGCAATATGACAGCGAACGCGGTACGGATCATCGGCATCCCCGGTTTGGAGATGGCGATGCTACGGGAGGTTTTGGGTGCCGTCTTGTGGACAGGAAATGACCTGGATGACGTGCCGGAGCAGTGCTTTTGGCTCCACCTTGGCCTTGGCTTTGGCTTTGGCCTTGGCTTTGGCTTTGGCTTTGGCTTCGGCTTTGGCTTTGGCTTTGGCTTTCGCTTTGGCTTTGGCCCTAGCTTTCGTTCTTTATGCAGTCATTCCCGCGAAGGCGGGAATGACGAGCTGAAAAAAAGCGGCAAGAGCAACAGCAACTACAACAATCTCAACCTCAGCCAGGCCAACGTCCCAAGGTCACGCGGTCACGCTGCTCCAGATCCTGCACCGTCTGCACCTCCACAAACCCGGCCTGCTCCAGCAGCGCGCGGATCGCCCCGCCCTGATCCCAGCCATGTTCCAGCAGCAACCAGCCACCGGGCACCAGATGCTCGTGCGCGCCGGCAACAATCTCGCGGATCGCATCCAGGCCATCCGCGCCCGATGCCAGGGCCGGCGGCGGCTCGAAACGCAGGTCTCCCTGCACCAGATGCGGGTCACCTGCAGCGATATAGGGTGGGTTGCTGACGATCATGTCGAAGCGATCCGCGCCCAACGCCGTGTACCAGTGCCCACGCCGGAACCACACATTCTGCAGCCCGTGCGCCTGGGCGTTCTTCACCGCCACCGCCAGGGTCGGGCCCAGCACGTCGGTCGCCATTACCGTCGCCAGTGGCCGTTCACTGGCGATCGACAAGGCGACTGCGCCACTGCCGGTGCCCATGTCGGCCACCCGCACCATGTCATCGGCCGGCAGCCGCGCCAGCGCCTGCTCGACCAGCAGCTCGGTTTCCGGACGCGGAATGAGGGTCGCCGTGTTGACCTGCAGGTCCAGGGTCCAGAAGCCGCGGCGACCGGTCAGATAAGCCAATGGATGCCCCTCGGCACGACGCGCCAGCAGCACCTCGAAACGCTCCACCGCGTCGGCATCCACCTCGTCGGTGGCATGCGAGAACAACCACGCCCGCTCCACGCCCAGCACGTGGATCAGCAACTGCTCGGCTTCATGACGGGCATCTTCACCCGGCAGGCGTGCGGCAGCCTCCCGCAACAGCTCGGCAACCTTCAACGTGGACACTGCATTACCTCTTCGCGGCTTCTTTCAGGAGGGCGAGGATAGTCAGCGCGCCCGCCCCTGCCTACCGCCATGATCCTTGCCTAAGGATTAATCCCATCTATGCCACATCGTTCAGCTTGGCCCTGGATGGCTTGGAAAGCCCGCAAAGCACCCGATATCAGGCCTTGAGGCAGCTTCAGGGCATCGATTGATAGGCTTTATCTATTGATACGATGCATCCAATTCATTTGTTTTATTAGTTTCTGCCTATTAGTCTTTGCTCCAACGATTCACCCCGCCCTACAACCCAAGAGGAATCTTCATGTCCCTTATCAACACCCAGGTCCAGCCGTTCAAGGTCAACGCGTTCCACAACGGCAAGTTCATTGAAGTCACCGATGAGTCGCTGAAGGGCAAGTGGTCGGTCCTGATCTTCATGCCGGCAGCCTTCACCTTCAACTGCCCGACCGAGATCGAAGACGCCGCTGACAACTATGCCGAGTTCCAGAAGGCCGGTGCCGAGGTCTACATCGTGACCACCGATACCCACTTCTCGCACAAGGTGTGGCACGAAACCTCGCCGGCCGTGGGCAAGGCCAAGTTCCCGCTGGTTGGCGACCCGACCCATCAGCTGACCAACGCCTTCGGCGTGCACATTCCGGAAGAAGGCCTGGCCCTGCGTGGCACCTTCGTGATCAACCCGGAAGGCGTGATCAAGACCTCGGAGATCCATTCCAACGAGATCGCCCGTGACGTGTCCGAGACCCTGCGCAAGCTGAAGGCTGCCCAGTTCACCGCCGCACACCCGAACGAAGTGTGCCCGGCCAAGTGGAAGGAAGGCGAAAAGACCCTGACCCCGTCGCTGGACCTGGTCGGCAAGATCTAAGTCCCGGTCAGCCGGTGGCGATGAACCAGATACCTGGTTCGTCTCCATGGCACTCCCACCCCGCCTTCGCGGCGGGTGTGGGGGTGAACCGCAGCGTGTTGATGCCAGCCAGCGCCACGCCCGCACGCCACGCAGCCCGCTGCGGTTCACCCCTACTTCTACTGGCGCCCCGCTTCATGCAGGGGCGTCCCCCCCCCGCTTTGCCTCAACGAAGGAGTTGACCGTGCTCGACGACAGCCTCAAGACCCAGCTGCAGCAGTACATGGGCCTGCTGCGCCAGCCACTGCGCCTGATCGCCTCGCTCGACGACAGCAGCGCCAGCCAGGACATGCGCGGCCTGCTTGACGATATCGTCGCGGCCGGCGGCGGCAAGATCACGCTGGACACTTCCGGCGACGATGCGCGCAAGCCCTCGTTCGTGATCGCCCGCGAAGGCCAGGACCACGGCGTGCGTTTTGCCGGCCTGCCGCTGGGCCACGAATTCGAATCGCTGGTCCTGGCCCTGCTGTGGACCGGCGGCCATCCGCCGAAGGTCGCACAGGACGTCATCGACAGCATCACCGCGATCGATGGCGAGTACAGCTTCGACGTCTATATGTCGCTGACCTGCCACAACTGCCCGGACGTGGTGCAGGCGCTGGCGCTGATGGCGATCCTGAACCCGAAGATCAGCACCACGGTGATCGAGGGCGGCACGTTCCAGCAGGAAGTGGAACAGCGCCAGGTGATGGCGGTGCCGATGGTGTTCCAGGGTGGCGAGATGTTCGACTCCGGCCGCATGAGCCTGGAGCAGATCGTCGCCAAGCTCGACACCGGCGCCGTTGCCCGCGAAGCCGAGAAGATCAAGGCCAAGGATGCATTCGACGTGCTGGTGGTGGGCGGTGGCCCGGCCGGTGCTGCAGCGGCGATCTATGCCGCACGCAAGGGCATCCGCACCGGTGTAGCTGCCGAGCGTTTCGGCGGCCAGGTGCTGGACACCATGGCGATCGAGAACTTCATCTCGGTGCAGCACACCGAAGGCCCGAAGCTGGCTGCCGCGCTGGAAGCCCACGTACGTGAGTACGAGGTGGACATCATGAACCTGCAGCGCGCGGCCAAGCTGGTGCCGGCCGGTGCCGATGGCCTCGTCGAAGTGCAGCTGGAGAACGGTGCTTCGCTGAAGTCCAAGAGCGTGATCCTGTCCACCGGCGCCCGCTGGCGGCAGATGAACGTGCCGGGCGAAGACCAGTACCGCAACAAGGGCGTGGCCTACTGCCCGCACTGTGACGGCCCGCTGTTCAAGGGCAAGCGCGTGGCGGTGATCGGCGGCGGCAACTCCGGCGTGGAAGCGGCCATCGACCTGGCCGGCATCGTCAGCCACGTCACCGTGTTCGAGTTCGACAGCAAGCTGCGTGCCGACCAGGTGCTGCAGGCCAAGCTCAACAGCCTGCCCAACGTGAAGGTGGTGCTCAACGCACAGACCACCGAAGTGCTGGGCGACGGCCAGAAGGTCAACGGCCTGGTCTATACCGACCGCGTCGGTGGCGATTCGCACCGGGTCGAGCTGGAAGGCATCTTCGTGCAGATCGGCCTGCTGCCGAACACCGAGTGGCTGCGTGGCACGGTGGACCTGAGCGGTCGCGGCGAGATCATCATCGATGATCGCGGCCAGACCAATGTGCCGGGCGTGTTTGCGGCCGGCGACTGCACCACGGTGCCGTACAAGCAGATCATCATCGCGATGGGCGCCGGCTCGACCGCCGCACTCAGCGCCTTCGATCATCTGATCCGTACGCCGGTGCTGCAGCCTGCAGCGGTAGAGGCAGCAACCGCCTGATGCTCAAAGCCCCTCTCCCTTTGGGGTGAGAGGGGCAGTTTGCGAACCACCGGTTCGCTGCCCCACGAACGCCCCGCGTCAGCGCGGGGCCGGGGCGCGAAGCGGGGGTTGGGGTGAGGGTAAGGGTGAAACCCATTGCTCCCACGAAATTCGTGGACTTCGCCAACCCTCATCCGCCCCTTCGGGGCACCTTCTCCCGCCGGGCGAAGGAAACAGCCGGGAGCCCAACATGAATCTTCGTGACCTGAAGTACCTGGTGGCGCTGGCCGAGCACAAGCACTTCGGCCGCGCGGCGGCTGCCAGTTTCGTCAGCCAGCCCACCCTGTCCACCCAGATCAAGAAGCTGGAAGAAGAGCTGGGCGTGCCGTTGGTGGAGCGCGCGCCGCGCAAGGTGATGCTTACCCCGGCCGGCCGCGAGGCCGCCGCGCGTGCGCGCAGCATCGTGGCCGAAGTAGAACAGATGAAGGAAGCCGCGCGCCGCGCCCGTGACCCGGAAGCCGGCACCGTGCGCCTGGGAATTTTCCCGACCCTAGGCCCGTATCTATTGCCACATGTAGTGCCGGCGATCCGCCAGCGCTTCCCGCAGTTGGAGATGTTGCTGGTCGAGGAAAAGAGCGATGTATTGCTGGCACAGCTGCGCAACGGCCAACTCGATGCTGCCTTGCTGGCCCTGCCGATCGCCGACGAGCAGTTGCACACCGAATTCCTGTTCGAGGAACCCTTCGTGCTGGCCGCGCCAGAAGGCCATCCGCTGACCAGCCACCCCTCGCTGACGCTGGATGACCTGTCCGACCAGCGCCTGCTGCTGTTGCAGGATGGCCATTGCCTGCGCGACCAGGCGCTGGATGTCTGCCATATGGCCGGCGCGCTGGAGAAATCCGAATTCCAGGCCACCAGCCTGGAAACCCTGCGGCAGATGGTGGCGGCGAACGTGGGCGTCACTCTGCTGCCGATGCTGGCGGTGAAGCCGCCGGTGGCGCGCTCTGAGAACGTCAGATTGATCCCATTTTCGGGCGATCCGCAGCCGAACCGGCGAATCGGCATGGTCTGGCGCCGCAGCTCGGCGATGGGTGCGTTCCTGGAGCAGTTCTCGCAGTTGTTCAAACAGCTGCCGGCGGACTTGTTGGAGGCGCCGGCGGAATCGCCGCGGGTTCAGGCTTAAAAGCTTACCCCTCACCGGCCCTCCCCTCCGCTGCGCGCAAGGGAGGGGGCAAGGCTTGACTCCCTCCCTCCCTTGCGCGCAGCGGAGGGGAGGGTTGGGGAGGGGTGCTCTCCGCAGCACCCCAAAACCTGAATACCTCCCTCCCCCACATTGCATCCGGGGCGCACCGGCCCCATGATCTTCACAGGGTCGCCTACGGCCCGCTTCACCAGCACAATAGAAATCCGGGCGGCGCCGACAAAGCGTCGCCTTTTGCTTGCTCTTCAATCAGATAAGGAATTCCCATGACCAGCCACAGCGGTCTGCCACCATCCATCGTTGTTTCCACCCGTGACATGGCCCGTCTTGAGGCCCTGCTGGACTCCCCGGCGCTGAGCCGGCACCCGGCCGCTGTTGCCCTTGCGCAGGAACTCGAGCGCGCGCAGGTGCTGCCGCCGGAAGAAATCCCCGAAGGCATCGTCACCATGCACTCCCGTGTGGACTGCGAAGACGAACTGCACAACGAAAAACATTCCCTGACCCTGGTCTATCCGCATGAAGCGGATTTCGACAAGGGCCGCGTGTCCGTATTGGCACCGGTCGGCAGCGCCCTGCTGGGCTTGTCGGTTGGCCAGACCATTGATTGGACCGCACCCGGCGGCCGCCAGCTGCGCCTGCGCGTCACCGCCGTCCACTACCAGCCCGAGGCGGCTGGTGATTTCCACCGCTGAGCGCATTGCGCCGCACCTGCAACAGGAAACCATGATGTCCCAGGCCCCCTCCAAGCTCGCCCAGCTGCGTGAACTGTCCGTCGTTGTCGCCGATACCGGCGATTACGACGCCATCAAGCGCCTGCGTCCGGTCGACTGCACCACCAACCCGACCCTGGTGAAGAAAGCCCTCGACCTGCCGGTCTATGCCGGCCTGATCGAGCGCGAGCTGCAGTGGGGCCGCGCCCAAGCCGGTGACAAGCAGGCCATCGCCAATGCCGTGGTCGACCGCCTGACCGTGGGCGTGGGCACGATGCTGGCAGAGCTGGTGCCGGGCCGCGTGTCCACCGAGGTGGATGCCGACCAGGCCCACAACACCGAGGCCACCGTGGCCAAGGCGCGCGAGTTCATCGCCATGTACGAAGCGGCCGGTGTGCCGCGCAGCAAGGTGCTGATCAAGATCGCCGCCACCTGGGCCGGCGTGGAAGCCGCACGCGTACTGCAGGCCGAAGGCATCGACTGCAACCTGACCCTGATCTTCAACCCGACCCAGGCCCTGGCCTGCTCGGAAGCCGGCTCCTTCCTGATCTCGCCGTTCGTCGGCCGCATCCTGGATTGGTACGTGGCCAACGGCCAGACTCCGGCCAGCATTGATGAAGACCCGGGCGTGGTGTTCGTGCGCGGCGTGTTCGCCGAGTTCAAGCGCCGCGGTTCCAACACCGTGGTGATGGGTGCCTCGTTCCGCTCGACCGCACAGATCGAAGCGCTGGCTGGCTGTGATCGCTTGACGATCTCGCCGGACCTGCTTGAGAAGCTGGATGCTGATTTCGGCGAGCTGCCGCGCAAGCTGGTGGCCGGTGCTGCTGAAGCGGTAAACGTCGCTGCGATCGATGAAGCGAAGTTTGATGCGGATATGGCGGCTGATCCGATGGCCACCGAGAAGTTGGCTACTGGTATTGAGGCCTTTGCCAAGGATCTGCAGACCTTGCGTCAGCGGATTTTGGATGAGTTGGGCGGCTGACAGCCAAAGTAATGCCTGACTACTCCCTTCTCCCGCCTGCGGGAGAAGGTGGCCGAAGGCCGGATGAGGGGAGCTTTTAAAGCTTCTAAAGCTCTAAAAGCTTTTGCTCCACGTGCTTTCAGAGCGCCCTCACCCCAACCCCTCTCCCGCATGCGGGAGAGGGGCTTGAGCAAAGGCTAGAACACGCCGAGCTCCAGCCCTGCTGCCAGCAGCGCGCCCAGCTCACGGCCTCGTGCCAACTGCGCCTCAGACAGCTGCTTCCCAGCAACAATCGCCTCAGCCGTCTGTGCCTGCGTACATACCAGCACCGGCTCGGCCACTTCCTTCAAACGCAAGCCCAAAGCCACCCTGCGCAACTGCGCAATCGTCGGCTGACCATCCGATCCAGCACACACCAGCAGCGCATACGGCTTGCCCTCGCAGCGCCCCAACAGCGGGTAATAACTGCGATCAAAGAAATCCTTCATCGCCCCGCTCATCGAGGCCAATGTCTCCGGCGTGGCGAACACCACCGCATCGGCGGCAAGCACATCTTCTGCACCCGCATCTGCAGCGCGCAAGGCAATCACCTGCACCGCATCACCCGCACTCTCGCGGGCACCCTGCACCAATGCTTCCACCATCGCCGCAGTAGCGCCTGTAAAACTGTGCCACACCACCAGTAAACGGCGCGGTGTGGCACTCACAGCTCAGAGATCCAGACCAATCGGGCAGCTCACGCCGGTTCCACCAATGCCGCAGTAACCGTTCGGATTCTTGGCCAGATACTGCTGGTGGTAGTCCTCGGCGTAATAGAACGGCGGCGCCGGGAACAGGATCTCGGTGGTGATCTCACCAAAACCCGATGCAGTCAGCTGCTGCTGGTAGGCATCGCGACTGGCAAGCGCCGCGTCGTATTGTTCCTGCGTATGGCAGTAGATCACCGAGCGGTACTGGGTGCCGGTGTCGTTGCCCTGGCGCATGCCCTGGGTGGGATTGTGGTTCTCCCAGAAAGTGCGCAGCACCGTCTCCAGCGTCACCTTTGCCGGGTCAAACACCACCCGCACCACTTCCGCATGGCCGGTCAGCCCGGAACAGGCTTCTTCATAGGTCGGGTTCGGGGTGACACCGCCCTGATAGCCCACCGCGGTGGTCACCACGCCCGGCAGCTGCCAGAACTTGCGCTCGGCACCCCAGAAACAGCCCAGGCCCACGTCCAGCACCTGCAAGCCGTTGAAATCGGCCCGCAGGGGCTGGCCGTTGACGAAATGCTGGTTGTGCAGCGGCAGCGGCGTGTCCCGCCCCGGCAGTGCTTCTTCCGGGCGCGGCAGGCGCTGCTTGAACGCGCCGATACCCAGTATTCCCTGGCCGATTCCCAACATGTCAGCTCCTCAGGCCGGGAGGAATCCCGGCGCTTCATCGTCATCCAAGATGGGGTCGGCAGGGCCATCGTCCAAGCCCAATGCAGCGACGATGTCCTCGGCCTCGAGCTTGGCCGAATCGGGTACGCAGACCCGCAACAGGCCAAACAAGGGCAGCTCGCCGCCCGCACCCAGCAGGGACTCGCCGAACACGAAGGCCGGGATGCCGGCATCCTCCAACGCGTGCTTGACCAGATGGGCGTCGAACAGGTTGTTGCTCTGGTAGATCAGTTGCATGGGGTTCTCCGCTCAAACCGGCTGGCGCAGGGCATCGGTGGCAGCAAGCTGCTCGGTTTCCACCGCCCCGGCCTGCCGCCATTCACGCAGCGCCGGCAAGGCCAGCAGGGCCTGCAGGTAGTCACCGGCAATGCCTTCCGCCGCCACACCATAGCCATCAAAGCGTACTGCCACCGGCGCGAACATCGCATCGACAATGCCGAATTCGCCAAACAGGAACGCCCCGCCCGCACCGTGTTGGCGGCGCAGCTCGCTCCACAGCGCGCGGATACGGTTGATGTCGGCTTGGGCGGCGGCGTCCCAGCGGTAGCCATCGGGCTGGCGGCGGCTATTCATCGGCAGTTGGGTGCGCAGCGCGGTGAAACCTGAATGCATTTCGGCCGCGGCCGCCCGGGCCACGGCGCGCTGGGCCAGATCAGCCGGCCAGCCGCGTCCACCCAGCCAGCGCTCGTTGGCGTATTCGCAGATCGCCAGCGAATCCCAGAGCTGAAGCTGACCATCACGTAGCGCTGGCACCTTGCCGGTGGGCGAATACTGCAGCACTTCGCTGGCAAAACCGGGGGTATCCAGGGCCAGCCGTACTTCGTCGAACTCCACCCCGAAATGGCGCAGCAGCAGCCACGGGCGCAACGACCAGGACGAGTAATTCTTGTTGCCTATCACCAGAACGGGGCGGTCCATCGGTACGAATCCATACGGTGGGATGGCCCAGCATAGCCCCGTCCCGGCAGCCAACGCCCGGCTCGGCTAAACTTGCGGTTTACTTCAATACACTGCGTCCCCCATGTCCGAGAACACGCCTGCTGTCGCCGCCACGCCGGAAAACGCTCCCGAAAAGCGCGATTTCATCCGTCAGATCGTCCGTGAGGACCTGTCCAGCGGCAAGCACACGGCCATCAAGACCCGCTTCCCGCCCGAGCCCAATGGCTACCTGCACATCGGCCATGCCAAGTCGATCTGCCTGAACTTCGGCATCGCCGGCGAGTTCGGCGGCGTCTGCAACCTGCGCTTCGATGACACCAACCCGGCCAAGGAAGACCCGGAATACGTGCAGGCCATCCAGGACGACGTGCGCTGGCTGGGCTTCGAGTGGAACGAGCTGCGCCACGCCTCGGACTACTTCGACGCCTATTACCTGGCCGCACAGAAGCTGATCCGCGACGGCAAGGCCTATGTCTGCGACCTGTCGGCCGAGGAAGTGCGCGCCTACCGCGGCTCGCTGACCGAGCCGGGCCGCCCCTCGCCGTACCGCGAGCGCAGCGTCGAGGAGAACCTGGACCTGTTCGCGCGCATGCGTGCCGGTGAGTTCGCCGATGGCGCCCGCACCCTGCGCGCCAAGATCGACATGGCCAGCGGCAACATCAACCTGCGCGACCCCGCGATCTACCGCATCAAGCACGTCGAGCACCAGAACACCGGCAATGCCTGGCCGATCTATCCGATGTATGACTTCGCGCATGCGCTGGGCGATTCGCTGGAAGGCATCACCCACTCGCTGTGCACGCTGGAGTTCGAAGACCACCGCCCGCTGTACGACTGGTGCGTGGACAACGTCGACTACGCACACGACAACGCCTTGACCCAGCCGCTGGTCGACAAGGGCCTGCCGCGTGAAGCCGCCAAGCCGCGCCAGATCGAGTTCTCGCGCCTGAACATCAACTACACGGTGATGAGCAAGCGCAAGCTGATGGCGCTGGTCACCGAAAACCTGGTCGATGGCTGGGAAGACCCGCGCATGCCGACCCTGCAGGGCCTGCGTCGTCGTGGTTACACCCCGGCGGCGATGCGCCTGTTCGCCGAGCGCGTGGGCATTTCCAAGCAGAACTCGCTGATCGATTTCAGCGTGCTGGAAGGCGCCCTGCGCGAAGACCTGGACAGCGCGGCGGCACGCCGCATGGCGGTGATCGATCCGCTCAAGCTGGTGCTGACCAATCTGCCGGAAGGCCACGAAGAAGCCCTCACTTTCAGCAACCATCCGAAGGACGAAAGCTTCGGCAGCCGCGAAGTACCTTTCTCGCGCGAGCTGTGGATCGAGCGCGAAGACTTCGCCGAAGTGCCGCCGAAGGGCTGGAAGCGCCTGGTGCCGGGCGGCGAAGTGCGCCTGCGTGGTGCTGGCATCGCCCGCGTCGATGAAGTGATCAAGAACGACGCCGGCGAGATCGTCGAGCTGCGCGGCTGGCTGGACCCGGAATCGCGTCCGGGCATGGAAGGCGCCAACCGCAAGATCAAGGGCACCATCCATTGGGTCAGCGCCCAGCACGCGGTGGAAGCCGAAGTGCGCCTGTACGACCGCCTGTTCTCGGTGGCCAACCCGGACGATGAATCCGACGGCAAGACCTACCGCGATTACCTGAACCCGGAATCACGCAAGGTCGTCACCGGCTACGTCGAACCGGCCGCAGCCCTGGCCGCACCGGAACAGAGCTACCAGTTCGAGCGCACCGGCTACTTCGTCGCCGACCGCCGCGACCACACGCCGGCCAAGCCGGTGTTCAACCGCAGCGTGACCCTGCGCGATACCTGGTCGGCCTGATCGGGATGGGTGGGGTTGCCGGCTGACAGCCCGGTAACCCCCTGCTCACATGGGACGCGGCTACCATGACCGCGTGCCCAGAACAGGATTCGCCCATGTTCCGTCTGTCACTGCTGCTCTGCCTGCTACTTGCGATCACCGCCTGCAGCTCACCGGCCGCTACCGCACCTGTCACCTCGCAAGCACCCGCGCCAGTCCCGGCCAGCGAGCAATCACCCCCTACCAAACCTGCTGCCACGCCCATCGTGGTCGACAGCAGCTGCAAGGTCGACGCCGATTGCACCGTGAAGAACGTCGGCAACTGCTGCGGTTATTACCCGGCCTGCGTCAACCTCAACAGCGCCACCGATCCAGCCGGCGTACAAGCCAGCTGCCAGGCCAAGGGCATGATGAGTGTCTGTGGTTTCACCGAGATCCAGGGCTGTAGTTGCGTCAACGGCCAGTGCGCGTCAGCCGGCAGCAGCGATCCACTGCGCAAGCCAATGACAGAGAATCCCGCTGCGGAGCGCTGAGCAAGCGCAATGCGCTCCGAACGTAGCCCGGGTAAGCGCAGTGCACCCGGGATCGGTGACCGATCGTCTGGAAGACAACTGGATCCGCTTGACCCGGGTGCGCTGCGCTTACCCGGGCTACGCTGCTGCGCCAACCAGCGAACACCCCATCCCGCTACGCTGAGCCACGCTCAGCGCGGCTTGGGCTCGACGCTGCTGCGCCAGGCATCCAGGAACTGGCGACGCTTGAGCGCATCCAGATACACCAGCAAGCCGGGCCCAAGCTGGATCGGCCGCCGGTTCTGGCCGGGATCGCTGTCACCGCCACCGTTGCGGATGATCGGCATCAGCCGCGCCTCGCGCGACAACACCTGCTGGCCGCGGGCCGACAACAGGTAATCGAGGAAACGCTTGGCTTCGACCGGGTGCGGGCTGTTGCGCGGAATCACCGCCGTGCGCAGCACCACCAGCGTGTAGTCCTCAGGTTCGACGATTCCCAAAGGCGCACCGGCATCGATACGCGCCTGCGCGTAGGAACCCAGTACGTTGTAGACCAGCGACAGCTTGCCGCTGCTGACCTGGTCCAACAGCACACCGGTACGCTCCTCGCGCACCACGCCGTTGTCACCCAATGCGCCGAGCAAGGCGCCAGCGATGCTGCCGCGCTGCGCGTCCTGGGTCGCCAGCAGATAGCCGACGCTGCTGCGTTCGATATCGTAGGTGCCGACCTTGCCGCGCAGCGGTGCGCCTTCGGCACGCAGCAGGTCCAGCAGCTGGCGGCGCGTATGCGGCACTTTTGTCGCGGGCAATGCACGCGTGTTGTAGACCATCGCCACCGGCTCGTAGCTGATGCCGAAGGCTTCATTGCGCCACTTCGCCCAGGAAGGCACGGCTTCGGTCTGCGGCGAACGATGCGGCAATGCGTGGCCATCGTTGACCAGCTTGGTCTGCAGATCCATGCCGCTGGAAATCAGCAGATCGGGCGTGCTGGCGGTGTTGCGGTCGCGCAGGAAACGCGCGTACAGGTCCTGGGTGATGATGTCTTCATAAACAACTTCGGTGCCCGGGTGCAGGCGCTGGTAGTCGGCGATCACCACCGCGAACACTTCGATATCGGTGGTGCCGTGGATGCGCAGCTGTTCGGTCGCAACGCCTTGTGCAGGGAAACGCTGTACATCACCCGGTGCGGCGATCAGTGGCGTTGCCAGCAGCAGGCCCAGCAACAGGATCAACAAGCGGCTCATGCGGCATGCCTTGGCAGATGGATGGTGGCGACAAGACCGCCTTCGGGCCGGTTGCTCAGGTCAATGTTGCCACCATGGCTTTCAACCACGCGCTTGACGATGGCCAAGCCCAGACCGGCGCCACCGGCAGGCGCGTTCTCACCGCGCCCGAAGCGCTCGAATACGCGTTCGGCATCGGCGGCGCTGATGCCGGGGCCGTGGTCGGCGATGGTCAATACCGCCTGCGTGTCCTGCACGGTCAGAGCGATCTGCAGCGGGCCATCGCCGCCGTATTTCACCGCGTTGTCGATCAGGTTCTTGATCGCCTCACGCAACAGCAAGGCATCGCCGTTGACCTGCACTGCACCGGTAGTAATCGCCAACTGTACGCGCGGCGCGGGGCCTGCCTGCGGCAGTGCTTCGTGCAAGGCCTGGTGCACGGTTTCAGCCAGGTCCAGTGGTGCGAAGCGCTGCAGGTTGGAGCGGTGGATGACGCTGGCATCGCTAAGTAGCTGGTTCAGCAGGCGGCTCATATGGGTGGCATTGCGTTCGATTGCACGCAGGCTGCGCTGCATCTCCTCGGGCTCTTCTTCGTCCAAGGCCAGTTGGGCCTGTGCGCGCAGTGCTGCCAGCGGTGTGCGCATCTGATGTGCGGCTTCGGCCATGAATGCACGCAGGGTTTCGTTGCTGCTGGACAGGCGCTCCATGAAGCGGTTCAAGGCGCCGACCATCTGGTTCATCTCGCGCGGAACATGCGAGTCCAGTGGTTTCAGATCGGAGGGTTCGCGCCGCGACAGCTCGCGCTCCAGACGCACCAGTGGTCGGAACGCGCGGTGCACGCCGAAGGCCACCAACGCCAGCAACAAGGCCGACAATACGCCGATGGCGATCAACGCGCGGTTGACCATTTCCTGCGCCAGCTCGGCGCGTGCGCGACGGGTCTGTCCGACCTGCACCTGCACTTCACCCTGCGCAGAAGCGGCGGCAAAGCTGCGCTTGACCACCACGAAGCGCACCGTCTCGCCACTGTAGTCGGCATCGAACAATTGCGGCTGGTTGCCACTCCTGCGCGGTGCCTGGGGAAGATCCTCGTAGCCGGTGATGGTGCGGCCACGGCTATCAGCCACGCGGTAGAACACGCGGTCTTCTTCCGCCATCGACAGCAGGTCCAGGGCCGCATACGGCAGGTCCACCTGCCATTGGCCATCCACCAGCGCCACCGAATCGGCGATGGACAGCGCCGAGGACACCAACAGATGGTCATAGGAACGGTTGGCCGCACGCTGCCCGTAGTCCCGTGCGGCGAACAGCAAGGCCACCGCGAACACCGCCAGCAAGGCGCCCAGATACAGCATCAAGGTGCGCCGCAATGAACCGGAGGTGCGGACCTCAGCCGTCGCCATCGGTGCCGCCGTCACTGGCTTCCAGCATGTAGCCCACGCCGCGCACAGTGGTGATGCGCAACGGTGCGGCGATCAGCTTCTTGCGCAGCCGCCCGATATACAGCTCGATGGCATTGGGCCCGGCTTCGTCGTCGAAACCGAACAGGCCCTTGCCGATCTCGTCCTTGCCGACGACCTGCCCGAGCCGCCCGACCAGGATCTCCAGCAGGCGGAATTCGCGGTTCGGCAGTTCGACCACCTCGCCATCCAGACTGACCCGGTGCGCGGCATTGTCGAACTGGAAGCTGCCGATCTGCATCACCTCACTGGCCTGGCCTCGACCACGACGCAGCAATACCCGACAACGCGCCTCGAATTCGCGGAAGTCGAACGGCTTGCCCAGATAGTCATCGGCGCCCACATCCAGCGCCTGCACGCGATCCTCGATGCCATCGCGGGCGGTCAGCATCAATACCGGCGTGCTGTCGCCGCGTTCGCGCATGCCCGCCAGCACGCGCAGGCCATCGAGCTTGGGAAGACCAATATCCAGCACCACCAGATCGAAGCTCTGGTAGCGCAGCACGCTGGCTGCGCCCACGCCATCGGCCTGCCAGTCCACCGCATGGCCATTGCGGCGCATGCGACGAATGATGGCGTCGGCCAGGTCCGCATTGTCTTCAACCAGCAGCAGGCGCATCGCGGTGGAAAGTGTCGGGAAGGCGCGAATGCTAACGCGGAAGCCGCAAAGGCGCAGTGCCAGCGCGCATTGCTGCGCCGCACAAACCCCTGACAGGCGGATGACAGCTAGTCCCGGCCAGACTGCGGCCACGCACCAGCAGGTGCCCATGTTTGCCGCGCGCCTGGCGTGCACCTGGGAGGGTTTGTGGAATTGACTGTTTTCCAAAAGCGCAGCCTCGCTGCCGCTGTCCTGCTGAGCCTGTGCGCTCCAGCGCTGGCCGCAGAAGACGAAGGCCCGGTGACTGCCACCATCGGTGGCCGCCTGCATCTGGATTTCGCCAGCTTCGACAACGACCATCGCGGCACCCCGAACAAGGACGACACCGAGATCCGTCGCGCCTGGCTGGATGTGTCCGGCAAGTTCTTCGTCGTCGACTACAAGCTGGAAGCGGACTTCTCCGGCGACCGCCCCGAGGCCAAGGACGTCTACGTCAGCCGCAGCTTCGGTGATGCCGGCCGCCTGACCGTCGGCCAGTTCAAGCAGTACTACTCGCTGGACGACCGCACCGGCTCCAACTACGGCAGCTTCCTGGAACGCGGCAACGCCGGCACCAGCCTGGCCCCGCTGTATCGTCTCGGCGCCTCGTGGCAGGCCAACCCGGGCGACATGACCTGGGCGGCAAGTGTCTACAGCCTGGAAAGCATCGATGCCTGGCAGGTGAAAGGCCGCGCTGCCGGTGGCCGCGTCACCTGGGCGCCGGACCCGGCCGCTGGCGATGTGCTGCACCTGGGCGTGTCGCTGGCCCACGAGGCCTATGACAACCCCGGCGTGAACGGCGTTCCTGCGTTGCGTATCCGTCCGCGCCCGGCCGGCCATCTGTCCGACGAAAGCCGACTGACCCTGGTCGACTTCTCGGCCGGTCGCGATACCGACGTCAACAAGTGGTCGCTGGAATACGCGCAGGTGCGCGGTCCGCTGTCATGGCAGGGCGAATTCAGCGGCGCCACCTTCGACGATGGCGCGCAGCGCGGTGAAGTGATGGCGGCCTACGGCATGCTCAGCTGGTTCGTCACCGGCGAGTCGCGCAGCTATGACCGCAAGACCGGCCGCTTCGCCCGCATCAAGGACATCCGCCACAAGCCCGGCGCGTTCGAAGTCGCGCTGCGCTACGACCAGATGCGCGGCAGCCAGCACCTTGATGGCCAGCCCGACCTGCGCAACGGCAGCACCGAAGCCTGGACCCTGGCCGGCAACTGGTACCTGCGCGACAACCTGCGTTTCATGCTCAACCTGATTGAAAGCCGCAACCGCAACCGCCTGACCGATACCACCGTGGACCACACCCGCGCGGTCACCGGCCGCCTGCAGTTCGATTTCTAAACATCCCCTTCCCGTCCTGTCCCTTCAAGGAGTCTGCAGATGATGCTGACCATCCTCGGCTTCGGCATGGTCCTGACGTTCATGTATCTCATCATGAGCAAACGACTGTCGCCGCTGGTCGCCCTGATTACCGTACCCATCGTGTTCGCCCTGATTGGCGGCTTCGGTGCCGGCCTCGATGACATGATGCTCGACGGCATCAAGAAGATCGCGCCGACCGGCGTGATGCTGATGTTCGCCATCCTCTACTTCGGGGTGATGATCGACGCCGGCCTGTTCGATCCGCTGGTGCGCATCATCCTGCGCATCGTCAAGGGCGATCCGCTGAAGATCGTGATGGGCACCGCCGTGCTGGCGATGCTGATCTCGCTCGATGGCGATGGCTCCACCACCTACATGATCACCGTGTCGGCGATGCTGCCGCTGTACCGCCGGCTGGGCATGAACGCGCTGAGCATGACCTGCGTGACCATTCTCGCCGGTGGTGTGATGAACCTCACCCCGTGGGGCGGCCCGACCGCACGTGCGGCCACTGCGCTGCATGTGGACCCGGCCGATGTGTTCGTGCCGCTGATTCCAGCAATGGTATTGGCCTGCGCCGGCATCCTCGCACTGGCCTGGTACCTAGGCATGAAGGAACGCCGCCGTCTTGGCGTGGTCGCCCTGCCGCAGGGTGGTTCGTGGATGGACGCCAGCGTCTCCGATGACAGCGATGCACTGCCGACGGTGGAAGACGCCGAAGACACCAAGCGGCCCAAGCTGCTGTGGGTCAACTTCGCCCTGACCCTGGCGCTGATGGCGGCGCTGGTGATCGGCCTGCTGCCGATGCCGATCCTGTTCATGGTCGGCTTCGCGATTGCGTTGGTGATCAACTACCCGAACCTGGCCGAGCAGCGCCGCCGCGTGGTCAACCACGCCGGCAATGTGTTGTCGGTGGTGTCGCTGATCTTCGCCGCAGGCATCTTCACCGGCATCCTGTCCAACACCGGCATGGTCGAGGCGATGTCGCGCGGCTTTTTGTCGGTGATTCCGGAAGCCTGGGGCCCCTACCTGGCGGTGATCACCGCCGTGGCATCGATGCCCTTCACCTTCTTCATGTCCAACGACGCCTTCTATTTCGGCGTGCTGCCGATCCTGTCCGAAGCGGCCGGTCACTACGGCATCACCCCGGTGGAAATGGCGCGCGCCTCGCTGGCCGGACAGCCGGTGCATCTGTTGAGCCCGCTGGTGCCATCGACCTATCTGCTGGTTGGCCTGGCCAAGGTGGATTTCGCCGACCACCAGAAGTTCACCCTGAAGTGGGCGGTGCTGATCTCGCTGATCCTGATGGCCGGCAGCCTGCTGTTTGCCCTGTATCCACTGGCCGCCTGAGCGGCACCTACCTGACGCATTGGAGAGCACCATGACGCTACGTATCGCTTACGTCACCAGTGGCATGGGCAGTGTCGGCACTGCCATCTGCCAGACCCTGGCCCGCGCCGGCCACACGGTGGTGGCAGGCTGCGCGCCGGATTCACCGCGCAAGGCCAACTGGATCCGCGAACAGCGCGAACTCGGCTTTGATTTCATCGTGTCCGAAGGCAACGCCGCCGATTGGGACTCCACCGCCGCCGCATTCGCCAAGGTGCGGGCGGAAGTGGGCGAAGTGGATGTGCTGGTCAACAACTCCGGCGGCAGCCGCGACATGTTGTTCCGGCAGATGAGCAGCGAGGACTGGAACGCGGTGATCGCCTCCAGCCTCAACACCTTGTTCAACCTGAGCAAGCAGGTGGTCGATGGCATGACCAACCAGAACTGGGGCCGCATCATCAACATCGGCTCGGTCAGCGCGCAGAAGGGCCAGATCGGCCAGGTCAACTATGCGACTGCCAAGGCGGCGATGCACGGCTTCAGCCGCGCGCTTGCAGCGGAAGTCGCAGCGCGCGGCGTCACCGTCAACACCATTTCGCCCGGCTATATCGCCAGCCAGGCGATCAGCAGCTTCCCGCCGGATGTATTGGACCGTTTGGCGGCTTCGGTGCCGATCCGCCGCCTCGGCAAGCCCGAGGAAGTGGCTGCACTGTGCGCGTGGCTGGCCAGCGATGATGCGGCATATGTCACCGGTGCTGACTATCCGGTCAACGGTGGCCTGTACATGGGTTGATCTTGCGACCATGCATGCAACAACCAACGCCGCGCTTTGTCGCGGCGTTTTCGTTTGGAAGCCTGTGCACCATTGCTGTCGAACGTCCGGTATTTCATATCGACTGCGTCGCACTTCTGCTCGCATCTGTACGCAGAACACCGTGAAACAGCAATGTTTCGCGTCTGCGTAAACGAGCTTTAACAATCGTTCGACAGGCTCCTTGGACCGGCGTACACGCCGGCCTTTCCATGGACCCGGTAGACAATGAATCTCCAACGCCTCAGCTTCGCCATCACCCTCGCCCTGTGCACAAGCCACGCCTTCGCCGAAGCCGCTGCAGACAGCGGCGCCTCCGCGCAGACACTGGATACCATATCGGTGATCGGCCAGGGCCAGACCCGCCAGGTGCAACGCATCGGCGAAGTCGACAAGCAGGTGTTGCCGCCGGGCAGCAGCGGCCAGAAGATTCTTGATCGTCTGCCCGGTGTCTCCGTGCAATCCAATGATGCCTTCGGTGCCAACGAAGAATCGCAGACCATCAGCCTGCGCGGTTTCGACAAGACCCGCCTGGGCTATACGCTCGATGGCATCCCGCTCGGCGACAACAGCTATGGCAACTACAACGGCCTGAGCATCGCCCGCGCCATCATCGCCGAGAACCTGGGCGGCGCCGAGCTGTCACAGGGCATCGGCTCGCTTGGCGTTGCATCGACCAGCAACCTGGGCGGTGCCATCCAGTACTTCTCGCAGGATCCGTCCACGGTATTCGGCGGCCGCGCCAGTGTCACCGTTGGCGATGACAACCAGCGCCGTGGCTATCTGCGCGTGGATACCGGCGATCTGAATGGCTTCTCTGCCTATGTCTCCGGCGTGCATCAGGACGCCGACATGTGGGCCGCGCCACACCAGAACCAGACCACCCGCCAGTTCAACGCCAAGGCGGTATGGAACGTGGGCGATCACCGCTTCGGTGCCTTCGTCGCCACCTCGCGGGCAAGCCAGGCCAACTACGCCTATCTGTCCAAGAGCATGCTGCAGCGCGGACTGGGCTACGACTGGAACATCTACGCACCGGATTGGGACCGCGCCGTCGCCGCCGCCTACTGCGCACCGGCGACCTTCGACGCCACGCGCTGCGCCTTCAGCGGCGGCGTCAACAGCATCGACGATGCGTACTACCAGAGCCGCGCGTTGCGCGATGACAATCTGTATTCGCTCGATGCCAGCCTGCATCTCGGTGACGAACTCAACCTCAAGCTGCTTGCCTACCACCATGACAATCGTGGCCAGGGCCACTGGTGGGCACCGGGCCAGCCCTCGTACCCGGGCACCGACCGCATGCTGCCGATCTCCATCCGCAGCACCAACTACACCATCGATCGGCAGGGCCTGACCGCTGCGCTGTCATGGAATGTCGGCATCCACGAGTTGGAAGCCGGCCTGTGGTTCGAGCAGAACGATCACAACGTCGAGCGCAACTTCTACTACATCGACGGTCCCTTCCTCGACGACACCTACCTCAAGAATCCGGACCGTCGCCTGTTCGACCAGGACTTCGACATCCGCACGCGCCAGTTCTACGTGCAGGACCGCATGCGCTTCCTCGACCAGCGCCTGACCGTGGACATCGGCATCAAGAGCCCTAACACCCGCATGCGTGCCACTGCACAGCCGGGCACCGAGCAGAAGCTCGCCTCCGGCACGTTGACTGCGAAAGAATCGCTGCTACCGCAGCTGGGTGTGGGCTTCAAACTCAATGCCAACAACGAGCTGTTCGCCTCCTATGCCGAGAACATCGCCGCCTTTGTCGGTGGTGGCAGCGGCGGCCCGCTGCAGGTTTCACCCGAATCCTTTGCCGCCAGCGCCGGCCTGGAACCGGAGAAGTCCAAGACCTTCGAGGCCGGCTTCCGCACCTTCGGCAGCAAGTACCAGGCCTCGTTGGCTGCGTACCACGTGATATTCGACAACCGCCTGCTCTCGCTCAACCCCTGCACCAGCATCGAAGTCGGCACGCGCCCGGAGTGCATCACCCGCTTCATCAACGTTGGCTCGGTGAAGAGCCAGGGTGCGGAACTGACCTTCATCCTCAAGCCGACGCAAGGCCTGCAGTGGTACAACGCGCTGTCTTGGAACAAGACCACCTATGAGGACGATTACCTCTCCGGCGGCGCGATCGTGCCGGTGGCCGGCAAGATCACCGTCGACACCCCGCAACGCATGGCCTCCAGCGAATTGAGCTGGAACCATGATGGTTGGTTCGCCAGCCTGCGCGGCAAGTACACCGGCAAGCGCTACTACACCTATACCAACGACCAGTCGGTGCCGGGCGTGACCACCTTCGACGCTGGCGGCGGTTACAGCTTCGGCCCTGGCCTGGGCCTACAGAACGTCAAAGTGTCCTTGAACGTGACCAACCTGACCAACAAGCGCTACGCCGGCCAGCTCAGCTCGTTCGCCCCGACCGATCCCGCAGGCACCCGCTATTCCATCCACGCCAGTGCGCCGCGGCAGATCTTCATGACGGTGGGCGCGGAGTTCTAAGCGTTTGGCCCCCTCCCTTTGGCCAATGGCCAAGGGGAGGGTTGGGGAGGGGTGCTTTTCACGTCAATCCTGAAATTCACAAACAAAAGCCAACCCCTCCCCAACCCTCCCCTTCGCTGCGCGAAAGGGAGGGGGCTGAACCCGGCTCCGCTACAGATCATTGCCTGCCAGCCCCCACACCTGAACAAGCCCCACCAGCAAGCCCGCCCCAGCGCCCCAGTCCGCTAAACTGACCGCCGTTTTTTGCCACAACGCCGGTCATCATCATGCTGCACGCCCAGGTTCACCTCACCCTCCCCATCTGGATCCACGACGCCGTCGACGCCGACCGCGCCTATACCAGCGATGCGGACAAGGTAGCGCTGGCGATCGAGCTGTCGCGCCTGAACGTTGAACACGCCAGCGGCGGCCCGTTTGGTGCGGTGGTCTTCGGCCCGGACCACAAGGTGATCGCCGCCGCGGTAAATCGCGTGGTGCCGCATGCCACCTCGTTGGCACACGCCGAAAACATGGCCTATATGCTGGCCCAGCAGAAGCTCAACACCCCGCGCCTGAACGCGCTGCTGTCGCCGATCACCCTGGCCACCTCCTCGCAGCCCTGCTGCCAGTGCTATGGCGCCACCGTCTGGGCCGGTATCGATCGCCTGTTGATCGGCGCCAGCGCCGCCGACGTGGAAGAACTGACCCCGTTCGACGAAGGCCCGCTGCCCGCCGATTGGGCTGGTGAACTGAACAAGCGCGGCATCGAGGTCGTGCAAGGCATCAACCGCGACGACGCACGCGCCGTGCTGCACAGCTACGGCAAGAACGACGGCGCCCGCTACTGACCTGAAGCCCCTCTCCCACCGGGAGAGGGGTTGGGGTGAGGGTCCGGCAGTTCTCATGCAGTCTACTACCGGAGCATCACCCACCCTCATCCGCCCTGCGGGCACCTTCTCCCGGCGGGAGAAGGAGAGGCCCGCCCGCTCCACACCAAGGATTTCCATGACCGGCCTGCTCTGCTACTGCCGCCAAGGCTTTGAACCGGAACTGGCCGGCGAACTGAACGAACGTGCAGGCCATGCCGGCATTTCCGGTTACGCGCGTACCCAGCGCAACGATGGCTACGTGGTGTTCGTCACCGACGAGGCCGAAGCGCTGGACCAGCGCCTGCCCTGGCGCGAGCTGATCTTCGCCCGGCAGAAACTGCGTGTACTGGCCGAGCTGCCGCAGCTCGATGCCAGCGACCGCATCACCCCGATCATCGCCGCGCTGGAAGGCCAGCAGCGCTTTGGCGACCTGTGGGTGGAACACCCCGATTCGGACGCCGGCAAGCCGCTGGCCGGGCTGGCGCGCGCCTTCGGCAATGCCCTGCGGCCAGCCCTGCGCAAGGCCGGCCTGCTCACCGACAAGCCCAACGGCAAGCTGCCGAGGCTGCATGTGGTGTTTGTCGATGGCACGCACGCATTTGTCTGCGTGGCCGATACCCGCGACAGCGCGCCGTGGTTGCTGGGCATTCCGCGGCTGAAGCTGCTGCCGGACGCCCCCTCGCGTTCGGCCCTGAAGCTGGAAGAAGCCTTCATGACCCTGCTCACGCCGGAAGAACGCGAGGCGCTGGTAGTGCCGGGCATGCGCGCGGCGGACCTGGGTGCCGCACCGGGCGGCTGGACCTGGGTGCTGACCCGCCAGCACCTGCATGTGAGCAGCATCGACAACGGCCCACTGCGCCAGCACGTGCTGGATACCGGTCTGGTCGAACACCTGCGTGCCGATGGCTTCCATTGGCAGCCGGAAACGCCGCTGGATTGGATGGTCTGCGACATGGTGGAACAGCCGCGCCGCGTGGCCGAACGCATGGCCACCTGGCAGCGCGAGGGCTGGTGCAAGCACGCCATCTTCAACCTGAAGCTGCCGATGAAGAAGCGCTGGGACGAAACGCGCCTTTGCCTGGAGCTGTTCGCCGACAAGGCCGGCAAACCACTGACCATCCGCGCCAAGCAGCTGTATCACGATCGCGAGGAAATCACGGTGTTCGTGACCCCAAGAGCCAAGGGCTTTTGATCAGAGCCCCTCTCCCGTTCACGGGAGAGGGGTTGGGGTGAGGGCAGCCTTTGGCTAGCGCTTCAAGCTTGGGCATTCCCTGTAGTGCCGAGCCATGCTCGGCATAGGCATTACCGGTAGAGCCTCTGCCGAGCATGGCTCGGCACTACATGCGCCTCCCTCATGGTTGCCCGCGCAACCACACTCCGCTTCCCTCCAAGCCTCTGGCACACTCGCCCTTCCACCAACACGGAAGTCGCCGCCATCGTTCGCCAGACCAGCCTTGCCCGCATCGCCAGCTTCGCGCTCATCACCCTGGGCAGCACTGCCTTGGCCGCCGACAACTTCATCGTCCGCGACCACGTCAGCGATGGCATCTTCACCACCGGCATCGAAGGCCCGGCGACCGGCCCGGACGGCGCGCTGTACGTGGTCAACCTCGGCAAGGACGGCACCATCGGCCGCGTTGATGAAACCGGCAAGGCAACGCTGTTCCTCACCCTGCCCGAAGGCAGCATCGGCAACGGCATCCGCTTCGGTAGCGATGGCACGATGTATATCGCAGATTACCCACGCCACAACATCCTGCGCGTAGCGCCCGACTCAACCAGCGTCAGCGTATTCGCGCATCTGCCAAACGCACACCAACCCAACGACATCGCCCTGGCTCCGGACGGCACGTTGTATGCCAGCGACCCCAACTGGGCAAAGGTCGATGACGGCCAGCTGTGGCGCATCGACCGCGATGGCAGTGTGCACCTGCTCGAAACCGGCATGGGCACCACCAATGGCATCGAGGTCAGCCCTGATGGCAAGCGCCTGTACGTAAACGAAAGCGTGCAACGCAATGTCTGGGTCTACGACCTCGCCGTCGACGGCAGCATCAGCAACAAGCGCCTGCTGATCCGCTTCGACGACCATGGTATGGACGGCATGCGCTGCGACGCCGACGGCAATCTCTATATCGCCCGTTACGACGCCGGTGTGGTTGCGGTGGTCTCGCCGGAAGGCAAGCTGCTGCGTGACGTGCCACTCAAGGGCCGCAAACCCACCAATGTCGCCTTCGGTGGCAGCGATGGCCGCCAGGTCTTCGTCACCGTGCAGGACCGCGGCGCGGTGGAAACCTTCCAGGCAGACCGTCCCGGCCGTGAATACGGCTTGCAACCCTCAGCCAAACCCTGAGAGCGCCAGTCTCAGCTGCTGCAATCCATATCAGGCATGCTGTAGGCCATGGGAGGAACCGCAATGCACAGCATCGAACTGAAGGACCCGGCCGGTTTCGGCAACGAGTTTCTGCGGCTGACCCTGATGCAGGGCTTCCAGTCGCTGACCAAGCGCGACCTGGAGCTGTTGATCTTCGTACTGCTCGAGCGCGACGGCGCCATCAACCGCAGCGACTCCAATGCAGCGGTCGCCCTGCAATTGCGGGTCACCCCGGCCAAGGTCAAGGGCCTGCGTCGGGATGGTTATGCACGCTGGCGTGCGCTGGTGCCGGAGGAAGGCGACGCCGCCCTGCAGCGCATCGTCGCCGCGGTGTTGACCGAGGCCAATCTGCGTTCCGGGGCAAAACACGTGAGCGAACGCAGTCGCAAGGAAGGCTTCCTCGCCATCCGCATCGAACACCCCGACGATGCCCAACGCTTCGAGCAGGCCATCCTCGATGTCGGCGCAATCCCGGTTTACGAACGCAACCGCGAAGTGGTGGCAGTGCGTTTCGACACCCTGCTCAACATCGCCGATCGCTGGAACTACCTGCAGCCCGATCCGCAGGCCACCCTGGATGCCTTGAAGAAGCTGGCCCCGGCCTCGGAAGAAGTCGCCGACCTGCTGAAGAAGGATGTCAGCCAACTGCGCTGGGTCGACCTGCGGCGTGCGCTCAACAGCCTGGGCGCGAAGGCGATCAGTTCCACCGCCGAGGGCGGTTTGAAGGGGCTGTTGAAGCTGGTGTTCCCCTTTATTCCGAGCTGACGATTCGCCTGTTCAGCTACTGCGCACTACCATCATGGGCAGCTGCCACTGCGGTGGCAGGCCCTGTTTCCAACAATGATGAGTCGTGCCATGCCTGTGTTCCGTACTCTCCTGCCGCTGGCGCTCGCCGCCTTGCTGCCTGTTGCCGCCAACGCCCAGACGGTGCCGCGCCCTGAGCCTGCGGTCAGCATGCCGTTGAACGATGTGCCGGTGCATGTACGCGAGCAATCGCTGGCTACTGGCAAGGTCACCCATTCCGTGCAGATCCCGATGCCTACCGATCAGGCCCAGGTAACGGTCCGCTCGATCCAGCCCGACAGCGTAGTCGGCAATTACCGCATCGATTTCGAGGCGATGGATGTGGATGGCGATGGTTTCATCAGCCGCGAGGAAGCACAGGCCAATCCGGCGCTGGCCGATGAATTCAATGCCCTGGATACAGCGCGTCGCGGCAAGCTGTCGCGCGAGCAGTTGGCCGGCTGGCTGCGCTGAAGCTTCACCTGTAGTGGGGGGGGGGGGGGGGGGGGGGGGGGGGGGCGGGGCCGAGAGCCCCCCGCCGGGCGCCGCGCCAAGACGGGGGGGGGG
>NZ_JBRREA010000029.1:0-55772 GCF_056759975.1 Stenotrophomonas sp. STEN031 | reverse complement strand
CAGCTTCCGCCGGAAAAAGGTGGTTATAACGTCACCTTGCTCCTCCATAGCCACGCCGGGCCCCCCCACTACATTTACGCCGCTGGCGTCAGCCGTATCGCCAGCAACTCGCCGCCGCCGCTGAGCGTGTAGCGTTGCCGCTCGCCAGCCCCCAACCAAGCGGTATCGCCCGCCGACAGCGCCGGCAGGACGCCACCCTCGAACTCGGCCTGCCCAGCCAATAGATGGATCGCCCATGCCGCCTGCGGCTCGGTGAAGAACAGCATGTTGCCGACCAAGGGCCGATGCAGCAGCTCGGCTTGCAGCGCCTCACGCCGCCACATCAGGTTGAAATCCTGGGTCACGCCATCGACCAGTTCACCCACCAGCTCCGCCTCGCCAGCGAAGCGCAGGCGCTGATACGGCGGCAGCAGGGTTTCGCAACGGCCATCGGCAAAACGCAGGCGCAGGCCTTCGCCCTGCAGCAATACAAGCTCACGTTCGACACCGGGGAAGGCGGAGAAGGCCGCGTCCTGTTCGATCTCGGCGATCGACAAACGCAGCTGCCAATCGCCCTGCTCCGGCAGACGCAGGATTTCGCGCGTCCAGCCCAGACCATTGCGCCAGCGCTCGCGCTGGTAAAGGGCGGACGGGATGACGCGGGAAGGAGAGTTCAGTGTATGCATCTGGCAATGATGCCATCAGCACGTGGGTGGCTGTCTCTTTTGTAGGAGCGGCGTGAGCCGCGAAGCCACAGATCCAACAGCAAAGAGCTAAAAGCCAACCCCTCCCCAACCCTCCCCTTTGCTACGCAAAAGGGAGGGGGTTCAAAGTGCCCCTCCCCAACCCTCCCCTTTGCTGCGCAAAAGGGAGGGCGTGGAAGCTTTTACTTCGGCATCGCCAGATGTTCCGCCGTCAGCGGCTTGCCCGCACGCGGCGTGGTTGCGATCACCGCATCAGCCGGCAAGGCCGTGCCCTTGTCCAGGCGCGCCTGCACCCGGTCCAGCGCTTCATACACATACGGCAGCAGCGGCAGGTAGCGCGCGCCGTAATCCGGCAGGCCGAGGAAACCATCGAAGTGCTGCACGTTCTGCACCTTCCAATAGCTCAGCTCGCGCCCGGCAGCCTTGGCCGCCGCTGCATACGGCGCGCTGCTGAAAGCCGGCGGAATCAGACCGTCATCAGCCCCGTGCACCACCATCACCGGCAGGCCCTTGCGCGGTAAACCGGCATGGGTGGCCTGGATGCCCGCCTGCACACGCTTGGCGTCTTCCCCCTGCCCGTCCCACAGACCCCGCAGGCACTTCAGGCCGGCATAGGTCAGGTCCGGCAAGGCGACCTTGCTGTCGAGCAGGCCAACGCCGGCGCCCGGCGGAATGCCGCTGCCATCGGAGATCCACGCCGCACGCTCGACTGCGGTCGCGGCGCGCGGCGAGAAGTCCGGGTTCTGTGCGGCAAAGTTGAAACCGCAGGGATGCTCGCCCACGCCATAACGACCATAGGCCGAGGCATAGGTCGCAGCAATCGCACGCCACAGATCGAAGCCGGTGGACAAGGCACCCGCACGCAGTGATGCATCGGTCCAGCCCTTGCTCAGCATCAGGTCGTAAGCCGATTTGGCCTGCGCAGCCGGGGTCGCGCCGCTGATCACGCCTTCAGCAGCCAAGGTGGCGCAGCGCACGGCCGCACCGGCCTGCAGCGCCGCCGTCATCGGCGGCTGCGGCAGGTTGCTCATGTGCAGCTGCGCACACGGCATCAACAGCGCCGCCTCGGTGGTGTAGTCGTACAACGCACGTGCGCCGGGGCCGCTGGAATAGACGCTGGGCTCACCCGCCACCACCGCGTCCAGCCAATCGCCTTCCAGCTCGGCCGCACGCAGCACCGCGCCGCCACCATTGGAAATGCCAACGGCGATGATGCGGGTATTGTCGAACGTAAACGGTGCCGCCTGCGGATAGGCCTGCTCCAGTGCCAGCAGCGCGAACTCGGCAGCCTGCTTCACGTGCCGGCCCCAATCGGCCTCCGGGTTGTCCTTGGAATGCGCGTGCTTGAACGCAACACCCGAGGCATTGACCGGCGCATCCGGCACAAAGGCCAGATCATCGACGTCGCCCAGGGCACCGACGGTGCCATTGGCGCGCACGCCCATCTGCGCGTCCAGATCGTAGTAATCGCTGCCCGCGCCCTTGTCGGTATAGACCACCGCACAGCCCTTGGGCAGGCCCCAGGCCGCGGCGACCGAGACCGCGCCATAGATGCCGCGCGAGCCCGATGCCGGCGCCACCAGCACGCAGCGCTTGGCGGTATCGAAGTTGTCCGGCACCTGCGCCAGCACCCGGTGCGGTTGCTTGGCACCAGGCAGGCGCGCGAACGCCGAGTACTCGCGGCCGGGCACGCTCTGCAGGCTGCCGAACAGCTCGCCATAACCGCCACCCGGTGCCAGGTCGGCGATGCCGCGCCAACTGCCCCACATCGCCCGGCGGCGCAGCTCGTCCACGGTCGGTGCAGTGGCGTCGGCAAATGCCGGGGGTGCCATGCTGCGCAGGCCGGCCAGGCCCAGCCCGGCGGTGAGCAGGTCATCGCTGCCGCGATGCTCGCTGCGGAGTTCGTTGCTGAACATGGAAGGCTCCACGGACTTGGAAGCTGGGCCGCTGGCACAGGAGGCCAGGCTCAGTCCGACGAAAAGGCCGCAGGCGGCGCGCAGTAGGGATTGGCTCATGCACGCACCCTAGCAGAGCACCGGCACCGCTCTCATCGTACTTAAGTACCACACGTTTTTAGCGTTGCGGCTGCTACGTTTGCCAGCCTCCCCCCATCACATCCGGAGTCCCCCATGGACCGCTTCCTGCAAGGCCGCACCGCCCTGGTGACCGGCAGTACCTCGGGCATCGGCCTGGCCATCGCCCAGGCACTGGCCAGCGCCGGCGCACGCGTGGCGATCAACGGCCTGGGCACGCCCGAGCAGATCGAGGCCGCGCTCAAGAGCATGGCCGAGGCCGGCGTCGACACCCGCCACTTCGACGCCGATCTGCGCAAGCCCGACCAGATCGCGCACATGCTCGAGGCCGTGCAGGCCTGGGGCACTATCGACATCCTGGTGAACTGCGCCGGCATCCAGCACGCCGCGCCCCTGGCCGAGCAGCCGCCGCAGAAGTGGGATGACATCATCGCCATCAATCTCAGCGCCGCCTTCCACACCATGCAGCACGCCCTGCCCGGCATGGCCGAGCGTGGCTACGGCCGGGTGGTCAACATCGCCTCGGTGCACGGCCTGGTGGCGTCCAAGAACAAGGCACCGTATGTGGCCAGCAAGTTCGGCATCGTCGGCCTGAGCAAGGTGGCAGCGCTGGAATATGCCGCCGCCGGCAGCCGCGACAGTGGCGGCGTCACCGTCAACTGCGTCTGCCCGGGCTGGGTGGAAACGCCGTTGATCGAGCCGCAGATCCAGGCCCATCGCAATGGCGGCAGCCGCGACGACGGCGTGCGCGCCCTGCTGGAGGAAAAGCAGCCCAGCCTGCGCATGTCGCTGCCCGAGGACATCGGCGCGATGGTGGTATGGCTGTGCCGCCGCGAGTCGCACAACCTCACCGGTGCGGCGATGCCGATGGACGGCGGCTGGACCGCGCAGTAAGCGGCGGATTGCCAAGGGAAGCAGGCAATGGCTGAAAACCACGGCATACTGGCCAAGCCGCCGGTGGCACAGACACCGGCGGCAGCTTCCTTTCCGCCTGTCAGTACCGCCATGCCCAGCCTGTTGATCGCCGACGACCATCCTCTGTTCCGCGCCGCGTTGCGGCAGGCGGCCAGTGAGGCCATGAGTGATCTGCAGGTGCGCGAAGCCGAAACCCTGGATGGCGTGCTGGCGGCACTGGATGCGGCACCGGACACCGACCTGATCCTGCTCGACCTGCATATGCCGGGCAATCACGGCCTGGCCGGATTGGCCGCGATCCGTGCCCAGCACCCGGGCGTGGCGGTGATCGTGGTCTCGGCCAACGATGACCCGCGCGTGGTGCGCCGCGCCTTGGACCACGGCGCCGCCGGTTACCTGCCCAAGAGTTCGGGCTTGAACGAGCTGCGCGAGGCCATCCGCAGCGTCATGGCCTGCGAGCAGTGGTTGCCGGCCTCGCTGCGTGCCTCGGTCTCACGCGCGCAATCCTCCAGCCACGACAGCGAGCTGGCCGCACGCCTGGCCAGCCTGTCGCCACAGCAGTTCCGTGTGCTGGCACTGGTTGCCGAAGGCCTGCTCAACAAGCAGATCGCCGACCGTCTGGACGTGCAGGAACGCACGGTCAAGGCCCATCTGTCGGCGATCTTCGAACGCCTGGGCGTGCGCAACCGCACCCAGGCCAGCGTGGTACTGCGCGAGCTGGAACTGAGCGACCCCGCCCGTCAGGCCCTGTAGGAGCGGCGTCAGCCGCGAAGCTGACATCGCTTCCGACAGCGAAATCACGGCGATCAGGAATGCGTGGGATTGGGTTCTGTGAGATCCGTCCGCTGCGCGGCCGACGCCGCACCTACGGGCTGCTGCTGCGACTCACCACGTTGTGCAGCAACATGCCCACCAGCATCGCCGGCACAAACCACAACGCCTCCGGCGACAGCACACCCAGCCCAACCAACGCCGGGCCCGGGCAGTAGCCGGCCAAGCCCCAGCCAATCCCGAACAGGGCCGCACCCGTCAGCAGGCGCGCATCGATGCTGCGCACGTCCGACAAATGGAAGCGCTGCGCGAACACCGGCGCCGGTCGCCGCAGTACAAACCGGAACAACAGCATCGTCGTCATCACCGCGCCGCCAAGTACAAACAGCAGCGCCGGATTGAAATCGCCAAACACATCCAGGAAACCGAGGATGCGCTGTGGATCGGTCATGCCCGATACCGCCAGCCCCAGGCCGAACAAGGCACCGGCGAGCAGCGCTGCAAAGGGAATACGCCAACTACTCATGCCACATGCCTCACGATATAGGTGGTGGCAATGGCGGTGACCATGAAGGTCATCACCGCTGCCAACGAGCGCAGCGACAGCCGCCCCAGCCCACACACGCCATGGCCGCTGGTGCAACCATTGCCCAGCCGCGTACCGAAACCTACCAGCAGCCCGGCAACAACCAGCAACACCGGCGGAAAGCCTTGCCGCGGCGTATAGGCACCCGGTACCAGCCACAACCAGGCGGCGCCGGCCGCAATCAGGCCGACCAGAAATGCCGCACGCCAAGCGACGTCGCCCTGCCGCGGCTGCAGCACACCACCGACGATGCCGCTGATGCCGGCGATGCGCCCGGTCAGCCACAACAGCAGTGTCGCCGCCAGCCCGATCAATACACCACCGGCCAGCGCGCTGATCCAGGTACTCATTGCGTGCCCCCCATCTGATCCAGCGGCAGGCGCAGGTAGCGCACACCATTGGCATCGGGCTCAGGCAGACGGCCACCACGGATGTTGACCTGCAGTGCCGGCAGGATCAGCTTGGGCACCGGCAGGCTGGCATCACGCTGCTGCCGCATCTGCACGAACGCGGCCTCGCCGGTGCCGTCCTTCAAATGCACGTTGTGCTGCTTCTGTTCGTCGATGCTGGTCTGCGCCTGCGCGGCGCGGCGGTCGCCGGGATAGTCGTGGCAGAGGTAGATGCGGGTGGATTGCGGCAAGGACAGGATCTTCTGGATGGAGCCGAACAGGCGGTGCGCATCGCCACCCGGGAAGTCGCAGCGCGCGGTGCCGGTATCGGCGGCAAACACGGTGTCGCCGATGAAGGCGGCATCGCCGATCACATAGGTCAGGCTGTCATCGGTGTGGCCCGGCGTGGCGATCACCCGCCCTTCCAGCCCACCGATGTTGAAGGTATCGCCATCGGCAAACAGGCGGTCGAACTGGCTGCCATCGGCGATGAACTCGTCACCCAGGCCGAACAAGGCCTTGAAGCGCTGTTGCACCGCGACGATGCCCTGGCCGATGGCCACCGGCACCTTCAAGGTGTCGGCCAGATAGCCCGCCGCACTGAGATGATCGGCGTGGGCGTGGGTCTCCAGGATCCAGGCCACGGTCAGCAGCTTGCCCTGCACGAAGTGCAACAGCGCATCGGCCGAGGCGGTGCTGGTGCGCGCGGCGGCTGCGTCGTAATCCAGCACTGGATCGATGATGGCCGCCATGCCGCCGTCGTGGTCGTAGACGACGTAGCTCAGCGTACCGGTGTCCTTGTCATGGAAGGCCTGCACCTGCGGCGCGGCGGTGTGCGAAGTGGTCATGAGGAAGTCCTCGGCTTTTAATTTAGATTTTTCTAAATTAAACTAGCGCCATCCAAAGTACAAGCCCGGACCTGAAGCCGCGATGCACATGCAGGACATGGATATCGAACAGATGCAGACGCATGCCGAACAGGCTGCGCAGCTGCTCAAATCCCTCGCCCACCCGGCGCGCCTGCGGGTACTGTGCCGGCTGGTGGAAGGCGAAGCATCGGTGGGCGAACTGCAGGCCCAGGTTGGGCTGTCGATGTCGGCATTGTCACAACACCTGGCGGTGATGCGCGAAGGCGGACTGGTCAATACCCGCCGTGAAGCCCAGACCATCTACTACACCCTGGCCGACAGCCCGGCGTTGGGAGTGATGCAGGCCTTGCATGCGGCGTATTGCGGTGGTGCGGGGATTGGGGAGTCGGGATTAGTGATTGAGAAGCGCGCGAGCCGTTGATATCTGTAGCCCGGGTAAGCGCAGCGCACCCGAGGCTTTCCGCAAAGAGCCCCGGGGTCGCTGCGCTTACCCGGGCTACAAACTACAAGCGGCCACGCTTTCCCAATTCCCAATTCCCAATTCCCAATTCCCAATTCCCAATTCCCTATTCCCTATTCCCTATTCCCTATTCCCGGCCGCAACGCATCCGCTGCCAGCAACCGATCCAGGATCGACTTCAAGGCCAACGGGCGCACCGGTTTGTGCAGCAAGGTCAGACCCTGCTCCAGCACTTCGCGGCGTGTAGCCAGACTGTCATCCGCACTGAGGATCAGGGTTGGGCGGGCACCGAAACGCTCGCCCAGGCGCAGCTGCAAGGCGGTGCCGGTATCGCCGTCATCCAGGTTGTAGTCGAACAGCCACAGGCTGGCCGCAGTCGCCTGCAGCGCCGCCACCGCCTGTGCTTCGCCGGAGGCCTCGGCCACCTGGTAGCCCCAGCCGCGCAACAGACCTGCCAGGCCCTGCAAGGCCGCTGGATCGTTGTCGACCACCAGCACCGGCACGCCGCCGGAAGTGGCGGCAGTGCGCGGACGCGGCAGCACCGCGGCTTGCGGGCAGGCCACCCACGGCAGCGATACCGAGAACACCGTGCCCTGCCCTTTCTCACTGCGCAGCCGCAGCGGCGCATGCAGCAGGCCGGCAATGCGGTCGGCAATGGCCAGGCCCAGGCCCAGCCCCTGGCCGCTGCTGTCCTCACCGCGACGGAATTCTTCGAAGATGCGCTGCTGCTCTTCGCGGGCAATGCCCGGCCCGGTGTCATGTACCTCGACGCGCAGCCGGTCGCCTTCGCGCCGCACGCCCAGCAACACCCCGCCGCGCGCGGTGTAACGCACCGCATTGGCGAGGAAGTTCTGCAGCACACGCCGCAGCAGTTGCGGATCACTGTTCACCCAGGCGCGGGTGGGCAGGTAGTGGAAGGCCAGCCCGCGCGCGGCCGCCAGGGCGCGGAACTCCGACGCCAGCGGGTCAAGCACCTCGGCCAGCGGCAGATCACGCGGCTGCGGCACCAAACCACCGGCCTCCAGGCGGGACATGTCGAACAGCCCGGTCAACAGATCGGTGGTGGAATCCAGGGCGCCGCGGATCTGCACCACCGCCTGCTGCTGTTGGCTGGATTCAACCTGCTGCGCCAGCGTGTCGGTGAACAGGTGCGCAGCATGCAGCGGCTGCAACAGGTCATGGCCCACGGCGGCAAGGAAGCGGCTCTTGGCGTCATTGGCACGCTCGGCCTCGCGCTTGGCCGATTCCAGCAGCGCGGTGCGTTCGCCTACCCGTTGCTCCAGTGTCTCGTTGCTGCGCTTGAGCTCGCGCTCGCTGCGGCGGAAGGCGGTGACATCGGTGAAGGTCGCCACGAAGCCGCCACCGGGCATGGGGTTGCCACGGATTTCGACGATGCTGCCATCGGGGAATACACGCTCGGTGAGGTGCGGCGTACCGGCACGCATGAAGGCCAGGCGGCGGTCCACCGCGCGCTCATCACCGCCACGCGCGGGCATCGCCTGCAGCGCCCAGCGGGTCAGGTCCATGATCGGCCGGCCCACCTGCAGCAGTTCATCAGGAAAGCCGAACATGCGCGCATAGGGCCGGTTCCAGGCCACCAAGCGCTGCTCGCGATCAATCACGCTGATGCCCTGGCTCATGTTCTGCAATGCCGCCTGCAGCACCTGTTGGCTGAAACGCAGATCCTGCGAAGCTTCGCTGACGATGGCCGCAACCGTGGCCAGCTCACCGCTTTCGCGCCGCGCCGCATCCAGCAGCAAGCGCGCCGATGCCGCGCCCAGCACCGAGGACAGCTCGCGCTCCAGCCGGGCCTCCACCTGCGCAGGCACCGGCCCGTTACGCGGCGCATCGGCCAGCAGTCGCTCAACCTGCTCATACGGCAGGAAGCGGCGGCCGGCATCACGCAGCGCCAGTGCATCCAGGTTGCGGCTGGTACGGTTGGGCGTATCGCGACGCCAGGCCATGGCCAGCAGGGTCACGGCGGTGCCGACGAACAGGCTGGCGCCCACCGCGCGGCCCAGCGGCGTCCAGCCAGTGAGTCCAAACAAGGCCTGCGGTGCCAGCCACTTCCAGCCAAACGGCCCCTGCAGCAACCACTCCGGTGCACGCCCTTCGCTCTGCAACAACGACGGCAACAGCAGCACCCAGGCCCAGGTCGCAAAGCCGGCAAGCACGCCGGCTATCGCCGCGCGTGGCGGTGTCTGCGGGCGCCAGATGGCGAAGGCCAGCACCGGCACCAGGGTAGCCATCGCCGAGAACGACACCGCACCGATATCGGCCAGTACGTTGCTGCCGCCGATCAAGCGGCTATAGGCCCAGGCCAGCAGCATGATCACGCAGATGCCGACGCGCCGCAGCCACACCAGCTCGCGGCGGTGGTCACCTCCACCCGCGCGTGCCCAGGCACTGCGCACCAGCCCCGGTGCGAACCAGTGGTTGCCAATCATCAGGCTCAAGGTCAGCGTGCTCACCACCACCATGCCGGTCGCCGCGCTCAGGCCACCCAGGAAGGCGAACAGGGCCACACCGCCATGGCCGGCCGAAAACGGCAGCGCCAGCGTATACATGTCGGACGGCACGCTATTGCCCAGCAGCGCGGTGCCGGCGCGGGCAAGCGGCAGGATCGGCAGCGCGATCAGCAGCAGGTACAAGGGAAACAGCCAGCGCGCGGTGCGCACATCGGCCGGATCACGGCACTCCACCACGCTGACGTGGAACTGGTGCGGCAGCAGGAACATGGCCAGGCCACCGAGCAGCACCAGCGGGATGAAACCGCCCTCGGCGGCGCTGACCGGCACCGGAGGTGCCGTCGGCAGGTTCTTCAGGCCGAACCAGACAAATGCCCCCAGCGCCAGCATCGCGCCCAACTTGAAGATGGACTCCACGGCCATCGCCAGCACCAGGCCACGGTTGTGCTCGGATACATCGGCGCGGCGCGCGCCAAACAGCATCGCAAATAGCGCCATTGCCAGCGCAACGTACAGCGCACTGTCCTGCCACACCGAGCCTTCCTGCCCGGCCAGCACCGAGCGCGAGGTAATCATGCTGAAGCTCATCGCCACCGCCTTCAGCTGCAGGGCGATGTAGGGAATCAGGCCAAGCGCGGCCACCAGCGTCACGGTGGCGGCCAGCCAGGCATCGCGCCCCAGGCGTGCCGCGATCAGGTCGGCCAGCGAGGTCGCATTGGTCTCGCGCGCCAGCCGCACCAGCCGCATCATCACGCCCATTGCCAGCGCATAGAACAGGATGGCGCCGACAAAGGTGGGCGGCAGCGGCCAACCATGCCGCGCGGCCTGGGTGACGGTGCCGTAGAAGGTCCACGAGGTGCAGTGCACCGCCAGTGACAGGGCATAGACATGCCGCCAGTGGCGCGCGAACACGGTGGGACGGCGTTCGCCATACAAGGCCGCGCCGAACATCAGCGCCAGCCAGGCCAGACCTGCCAGCGCCACGGTTGCCAGACTCAACATGGAATGCGTTTCCCGGAAGCTGCCTGGCAGGATACGGAGTTAGTGAAGAAGGATGAAGGATTGGTGCTCAAAGCCCTTGCTTGGAGCACTTGCTTGAAGCCCCTCTCCCTCCGGGAGAGGGGCTTCAAGCAACGGCAGCGGCAGCGGCAGCGGCAACAACAGCAACAGCAACAGCAAACGCAACCACCACTGCAACCACCACAAATACAAAAGCCCTCTCCCGCTGCGCGGGAAAGGGCTGCTTTGCATTCCAATCAGCGGGCCGTCACCGGCTCAACTGTCAGAAGTTGTAACGCACCGACACATACCAGTTGCGCGGCAGACCATAGTACGCGGTCTGGATGTTGCCAACGCTGGCGAACTCCTGGCCTTCGGTCTTGTACTGCTTGTCGGTCAGATTGCGCACGCCCGCACGTACCTGCCAGGTCAGCTGCGACGAATCCCATACGCCGTAGGCGCCCAACAGGGTGTATGCGTCCTGGCTCAGCACCTTGCGGTTGTCCACCGACAACCAGGTCTCGCTGCGATAAGACACATCACCGCCAAAGGTCAGGCTGCCGTTGTCACCCAGCGAGAACACATGCTGCAGGGCCACGCGGGCGGTCACGTCCGGCGAGAACGGCACGTGGTCGTGGTTCACGGTCGGATCGTAGCCAGCGTAGGACGGATCGAGACGGAAGTCCTCGAAGCTGTCGTACTTGGCGTCCATCCAGCCCAGCTGTGCACTCAAGGTGGTGGACTCTCCCAGCAGCGCGCTGCCTTCCAGCTCGATACCCTTGATGTTGAGCTTGGCCGCGTTCAACACCGGGAAGGTCCCCACGTCCTGCGATACGCGCGCCTGGAAGTCACTGTAGTTGCTGTAGAACGCAGTGGCGGTACCACGCAGGCGGTGATCGGCGCTGCTGCCCTTCAGGCCCAGCTCGTAGGTCCACACGTATTCCGGGTCGAACTTGGCGTGCTGGGTGTCGTACACGGTGTTGGCGCGACCGTTGAAACCACCGGACTTGAAGCCACGGTTGGCCGACACATAGCCCATCAGGTTGTCGCTGAATTCCTTCTGCAGGCTGATCGACGGCGTCACCGCGGTCCAGGAGGCCTTGGCATCGAACGCAACCGTGCCGTTCAAGCTGGCGAACGGTGCACCCCAGAAGGTGCTGGTGGAACGGTCGTAGTCCTTCTTGTCCTTGGTCCAGCGCACGCCGGCGGCCACGGTCCAGGTCGGCACGAACTCCCAGTTCACGTGCGCGAATGCCGCGGTGGACGTGGTGGTCAGATCGTCGTCGATGGTGCGCAGGAACGGCACCTTGCCACCCAGGAACGAGAACAGATCGTCTGCATAGGCTTCCTGGTAGGACGGCACGTTCTCCTTCATGTAGTACGCACCAAAGGTGGCGTGCAGGTTGGAGCCATTGTCGTAATGCAGCTGAAATTCCTGGCTCTTCTGGTTTTGGTCCAGCGCCACCAGCACATCGCCCAGCTCGTACTCGGAAGCGTCGATATCGATGTAGGACTTGGTCTTGAGCTTGCGGTAGGAGCTGATGCTCTTCAGCGTGAACTGCTCGTTGATGTCCCAGTTCATCGACAGCGAGGCACCGGAATGCTTCAGGTACTGGCCTTCGCCGTTCTGGAACGAGGTCTGCGCACGACGGTTCCATTCACCGGTTTCACCCGGCTGCAGCACGATGACACCTGCCGGCGCCAAGCTGGTCTGCAGCAATGGCGCCATCGGCCGGCCCAGGGTCAGCGCCGCATCCTGCTTGGTGGTATCCAGCGACAGCACCGCGCTGAAATTATCGGTCGGCTGGTAGGCCAGCTTGGCGCGGAACGCCTCGGTGTCGTCGTCGTTGTAGCGCTTGCCGGTGACCGCATCCTTGACGTAGCCGTCGTTGGTGATCTTGGCACCGGCGATGCTTGCAGCGATGGTGTCGCTCAGCTTGCCCGAAACGTAGAAGCGGCCTTCCAGACGGCCGTAGTCACCCGCGGTGACTTCCACTGCGCCGCCTTCGTTGTCGAAGGGGTTCTTGGTGGTCAGCTTGATCGCGCCGCCGGTGGAGTTCTTGCCGTACAGCGTGCCCTGCGGGCCACGCAGCACTTCCAGTTGCTGGATGTCGAACAGCGAGAACAGTGCGCCATTGATGCGCGAGTAGTAGACGTCGTCCACATACATGCCCACGCCCGGGTCGAAGGTCTGCAACGCGTCGGGCTGGCCGATACCGCGGATGAAGACGTTGACGCTGTTGGCCGAGCCACGGCCCTGGGCGATGTTCATGTTGGGCACGGCGCCCTGCAGACCTTCCACGGTCGAGGCCTGCAGATCCTTGATCTGCTCCTCGCCGAAGGCGCTGACCGCCACCGGCACATCCTGGATGGATTCACTGCGGCGACGCGCGGTCACAGTCACTTCGTCCAGTTGGGTCGCCTTGGTGCCGGCCGGTGCAGCCTGCTGCTCCTGCGCCTGCACGAATGCGGCCGGTGCCAACAGAATGCCACCGATGGCGATACTCAGATACTTGCGCTTCATTGGTCTCCCTCCTCCCGGGTATGACGTTGCGACACACGAATGTCGCCATGGAGCGCACGTTAATGGAGCGTTAGCCGGCCGCGTATAGTCCCTTCGTACAGTGGGCCGGGCCGTTCCCGATCCTGATACTCGCCGGCAATGTATTGGCCGGGGAGCTGTGAATGTCGTTTCTGATTGTCTTGGCGGCCCTGTGCTTCCTGATGTTTGTCGCCTACCGCGGCTACAGCGTGATCCTGTTCGCGCCGGTGGCCGCGCTGGGTGCGGTGCTGCTGACCGATCCCAGCCTGGTGCAGCCGATGTTCACCGGCTTGTTCATGGACAAGATGGTCGGCTTCCTCAAGCTGTACTTCCCGGTGTTCGTACTGGGCGCGGTGTTCGGCAAGCTGATCGAGGTATCGGGCTTCTCCAAGTCCATCGTCAGCGCCACCATCAAGCTGGTTGGTGCCAAACGCGCGATGCTGTCGATCGTGCTGGTCTGTGCGCTGCTCACCTACGGCGGCGTGTCGCTGTTCGTGGTGGTGTTCGCGGTCTACCCCTTCGCCGCCGAGCTGTTCCGCCAGAGCAATATCCCCAAGCGCCTGATTCCCGGCACCATCGCGCTGGGTGCCTTCACCTTCACCATGGACGCGTTGCCGGGCACGCCGCAGATCCAGAACATCATCCCCTCAGCCTTCTTCGGCACCAACAGCTGGGCCGCACCATGGCTGGGCGTGATCGGCACGGTGGTGATCCTGATCCTGGGCATGAGCTACCTGGAATGGCGCCGCCGCGTAGCCATCCGCAATGGCGAAGGCTATGCCGGCGCCAATGACGAACTGCGCAATGAGCCCGAGCCGTTCCACGGCCAGAACCTGGCCCACCCGCTGGTCGCGATCACCCCGTTGATCCTGGTCGGCGTGGCCAACTTCCTGTTCACCCGCTGGATTCCGGGCTTCTACGGCGAAACCCAGTCCTTCATCCCGGCGGTGATTGGCAACCCGGCCCCGGTGGTGCAGGAGGTCTCCAAGCTGGGCGCGATCTGGGCCGTGCAGGCCGCCTTGCTGCTGGGCATCCTCAGCGTCATCGCCTTTGCCTGGAAGCCGGTGGTGGCCTCGTTCGCCGAGGGCACCAAGTCGGCCATCGGCGGCGCCATGCTGGCCTCGATGAACACCGCCTCCGAATATGGTTTCGGCGCGGTGATTGCCGCCCTGCCCGGCTTCCTGGTGGTGGCCAACGCACTGGGCTCGATCCCGAACCCGCTGGTCAATGAAGCGGTTTCAGTCACCGCCATGGCCGGCATCACCGGCTCGGCGTCAGGCGGCATGAGCATCGCGCTGGCAGCCATGGCCGACAGCTTCATCGCCAACGCGCAGGCTGCGGGCATTCCGATGGAAGTGTTGCACCGCGTGGCGGCGATGGCGTCCGGCGGCATGGACACGCTGCCCCACAACGGTGCGGTGATCACCGTGCTGGCGGTCACCGGCCTGACCCATCGCCAGTCCTACAAGGACATCTTCGCCATCACCATCATCAAGACCCTGGCAGTGTTCGCGATCATCGGCGTGTACTACGCCACCGGGCTGGTCTAAGCACCCTTCTGCCGAGCCTTGCCACAAGCAAGCAACGCCAATAACCGGCATTCAACGTCGGCACCGGGTTGGCAGAACCTGTAGACCCCGTAGCCCGGGTAAGCGCAGCGCACCCGGGGCTCTTTGCGGAGAGCTCCCAGTTGGCGTTGTGCTTACCCTGGCTACACCTCGCTGAAATGGACATCTTGCGAAAAGCCCCGGGTGCGCTGCGCTTACCCGGGCTACGACTGGCTGGAAGAACCCCTCGCGAAAAGCCCCGGGTGCGCTGCGCTTACCCGGGCTACGACTGGTCGGTAGCCCCCCTGCGAAAAGCCCCGGTGCGCTGCGCTTACCCGGGCTACATGTTTGCCGGGCTTCATGATTGGAATGTCGACGACGCCACCGCACATCCAAGCTTCGCATTCCAGCCCACGAGTCCCCAGAAACGAACAAGGCCCGGGAAGACCCGGGCCTTGTTCCTTTGGAGCACAGACAGAAAAATCGCCCGGCTGCACGTCACTGTGCAACACCGGACGACCTCACATCCTTGTTGGCATCCTGCCAGCCCCCAGCGTCCTGCCCTTTTCGGGTTCCTGGTGATCCGCCGTCCTGGCGGGTCACTATTCGATTCCTTCCGCTCAGCGCCTCTCAACCGGCTGTGCAGCTACCGTCCCGGTAGCTTTCTTGGCGGGGGCAGCTCCGGCCCTCGCTTCGATCAGGTCTCGATTCCTTTCGACCGTCTTCAGTCCGATTCCCTTCACAAGCGCCAGTTCCTCGACACTCTTGAAAGGCCCGTTGGCCTGTCTGTGCTCGATGATCGCCTGCGCCTTGGAAGGGCCGACATTCACCAACACCTGATTCAGCTCCGCCGCTGAGGCGGTATTGATATCGACCTTGTCCTTGGCTTGCGCCGTCAGGGTCAACAACAATGCGAAAATCAGAGACTGCAGCGTTACGGTTAAAAGCTTCATCGCTGTACTCCTTGTGGCTTGGTCGTTGATCGGCTGGCTATCCCGCCGGTCGGATCAGTGTCCCGCGCCACATGAACCCAGAATATCCGGCGCCGGTTAAGCAAACAGCCAGCCAACACCCCGAGCCTCTGTAGGAAAAGTCCTACAAAATTCATTGATGAAACCGCCGCAAGCCCGATGAACAAACGAGCGGCGTAGAATGGTTACACCTGACATTGCTACCGGAGATCCAGATGGACAGCGCCAAGATCGGCCAATTTCTCAGCGACAAGTGGGACAACGACATCGTCCCGCAACTGGTCGATTACATCCGCATCCCCAACAAGTCGCCGATGTTCGACGCCAACTGGGTCGCCAACGGCTACATGGATCAGGCCGTCAACCTGATGGAGAGCTGGGCCAAGGCGCAGAACATCCCCGGCCTGCAGGTCGAGGTGGTTCGTCTGGAAGGCCGTACCCCGTTGATCTTCCTGGAAATCCCGGCCACCGGCCCGGAAACCGGCGACGACACCGTGCTGCTCTACGGCCACCTGGACAAGCAGCCGGAAATGACCGGCTGGGACGACGACCTGGGCCCGTGGAAGCCGGTGCTGCGCGGCGACAAGCTGTACGGCCGCGGCGGCGCCGATGACGGCTACGCCATCTTCGGCTCGCTGGCCGCGGTGCTGGCACTGCAGGAACAGGGCCTGCCGCACGCCCGCTGCGTGATCCTGATCGAGGCCTGCGAAGAGTCCGGCTCCTACGACCTGCCGGCCTATGTCGACCATCTGGCCGAGCGCATCGGCCAGCCGTCGCTGGTGGTGTGCCTGGATTCGGGCTGCGCCAACTACGACCAGCTGTGGTGCACCACCTCGCTGCGCGGCCTGACCGGCGGCAACTTCACCGTCAAGGTGCTCAACGAGGGCGTGCACTCCGGTGACGCCTCCGGCGTGGTGCCGTCCAGCTTCCGCCTGCTGCGCCAGCTGCTGTCGCGCATCGAGGACGAGAAGACCGGCCGCATCCTGCTCGACGGCCTGCACGTGGAAGTGCCGGCCGAGCGCCTGGAACAGGCCAAGCGCGCTGCCGATGTCGTCGATACCGCCATCTTCGACAAGTTCCCGCTGGTCGACGGCCTCAAGCCGATGAGCGACGAGCTGACCGAGCTGGTGCTCAACCGCACCTGGCGCCCGGCGCTGTCGGTAACCGGCATCGGCGGCATGCCGCCGTTGGAATCGGCCGGCAATGTGCTGCGCCCGGAAACCTCGGTGAAGCTGTCGCTGCGCCTGCCGCCGACCGCCAATGGCAAGGCCTGCGGCGAGCTGCTGAAGGAAGCCCTGCTGCGGGATCCGCCGAACGGCGCCCACGTCAGCCTGGACCTGGAAAAGGCCTCCACCGGCTGGAACGCACCGGCGATGGCCGCGTGGCTGGAGAAGTCCATCGACGACGCCAGCCAGGCCTTCTTCGGCAAGCCGGCCATGTACATGGGCGAAGGCGGCTCGATCCCGTTCATGGGCATGCTGGGCGAGAAGTTCCCGGGTGCGCAGTTCATGATCACCGGCGTGCTTGGCCCGCATTCCAATGCGCACGGCCCGAACGAGTTCCTGCACATCCCGATGGGCAAGCGCGTCACCTCCTGCGTGTCCAAGGTGCTGTTCGACCACCATGCTGCCAGCCTGCGTGGCGAGACCAGCGGTTCGCCGGTGGCCGCCGACAGCGGCACCCGTCACGGTGGCCACGGCTGCTGCTGATTGCCCACCGCTCGATGGTTTGATGACGAACGCAGCCTGGCCTTGCTAGGCTGCGTTTTTCTTTGGCACGGACAAGAACATGAGCGGACTGTTTGGCAGCGACAGCTGGCTGTACATCATCCTGATCGGTTTCTTCGTGGGCCTGCTGGGGCGCTTCTTCATGCCCGGCAACAACCGCATGGGCTGCCTGCTGACCATCGTGCTCGGCGTCGCTGGTGCGGTATTCGCCGGTTGGTTCGGCCGTGAGATGGGCTGGTATTCGGCAGGTCAGCCGGCCGGCTTCGTCGGCTCCATCATCGGCGCGATCGCGCTGCTCGCACTCCTGCGCCTGATCAGTGGCGGCAAGCGCTGATTCCTCTCCCAACGGCGCCTGCGGGCGCCGCTTCATTCGTAGTGCCCATGAACGATCCCGCTTCCGATCCGCTGCGCGTCGAGCAACGCCTGCAGTGGACCACCGCCGCACTCGGCGACCCTGCCACCACCCTGCAGCGCGCATCGGTCGATGCGGGCTTCCGCAGCTACTGGCGCGCAACCAGCGCGCGTGGCAGCCACATCGTGATGGATTCACCGCCGGGGCTGGAAGATGTGCGGCCGTGGCTGCGCATGCACGACCTGCTCGAGACCAACAGCGTGCGTGTGCCGCAGGTACTGGCGCGCGATGTCGAGCACGGCTTCCTGCTGCTGGAAGACCTGGGCGGGCCGACGCTCGCGCGTTTCATCAACGATGACAATGCCGACGCGTGGTTCGATGCAAGCTTCACCCAGCTGATCCGCCTGCAATCGATTCCGGTGCCCGCGGGCATGGGCGCGTTCGGCGAGGCGCTGCTGCAGCGTGATGCTGGCCTGTTTGAAGAATGGTTCGTGCAGCGCCACCTCGGCCTGACCTTGGACTGCGGCGAGAGCGAGCAGTTGCAACTGGTGCAGCGGCGCCTGATGGACAACGCATTGAACCAGCCACAAGTACTGACGCATCGTGACTTCATGCCGCGCAACCTGATGCCGGTCGAAGGCGGCCCGGCGGTGCTGGACTTCCAGGATCTGGTCAGCGGACCAATTGCCTACGACCCGGCCAGCCTGTTCAAGGATGCGTTCCTGAGTTGGCCGTTGGAAAAGGTCGACGCCTGGCTCGCCCGCTATCACGCGCAGGCACTGGCCGCAGGCCTGCCGGTACGCCCTTGGCCACAATTCCTGCGCGATGCAGACTGGATGGGCGTGCAGCGCCATCTGAAGATCCTCGGCATCTTCGTGCGCCTGCGCGACCGCGACGGCAAGGGGCACTATTTCGAGGATGCACCCCGCTTCATCCGCTATCTGGATGAGGTGCTGCCGCGCTACCCGGAACTGGGGCCGCTGCAGGCGCTGTTCGAACGTCGCTTCAAGCCGGCGATGGCCGCCAAGGCTGCGGCATGAAGGCGCTGATCTTTGCCGCAGGGCTGGGTGAGCGCATGCGTCCGCTTACCGATCACACACCCAAGCCGCTGCTGGCCGTGGCCGGCGTGCCCCTGATCGAGTGGCATCTGCGGCGTCTGGCTACGCTGGGGATCACCGATGTGGTGATCAATACCAGCTGGTTGGCCGCGCAGTTCCCCGAGCAGTTGGGCGATGGCAGTCGCTGGCACCTGCGCCTGCACTATCTGTACGAAGGACCGGTGCCGCTGGAAACCGGCGGCGGCATGCACAACGCGCTGCCGCTGCTCGGCGATGCACCGTTCCTGGCGGTCAATGGCGATATCTGGAGCGATTTCGATTTCGCCACGCTTCCGCGGCAACCGAAGGGCAGCGCCCACCTGGTCATGGTCGACAACCCACTGCAGCACCCCCGCGGTGATTTCATTTTGGATGCCGATGGCCAGGTGCATGACGAGGGCGAACAAGCACGCCTGACCTTTGCCGGCATCGGCGTGTACCGGCCACAGCTGCTGCAGGACTGGCAGGCAGTGATTGGCAATGCAGACGGCGCCGCAGAAACACCACCACGCTTCAAACTGGCACCCTTGCTGCGCGCGGCGATGGCCAACAACAGCATCAGCGGCCAGCACCACCAAGGCCGCTGGACCGACGTGGGCACCCCCGAGCGCCTGCAGCAATTGGACAAGCAGCTTGTGGGAGCGGCATGAGCCGCGAAGCAACTGAAGATTCCGAGCCCAGAAATACCTGCAATTGCGTGCATCTTTGTCTGCAGATACGGCACCAGCTTCGCGGCTGACGCCGCTCCCACAAATGCCGAACCGATGCATTGTTTGTGGGATCGGTGTGAACCACGAAGCAACTGAGCTTCAGATACAAAATGCCTGCGATTGCAGGCATTTTTTTTAAGATGCGTTGGCGGCTTCGCGGCTCACGCCGCTCCCACAAGAGCTGAGAGCCCGAATCCTGCTATCAGCCCTGCCCGTTCTCCAGTACCCGCTTCAGGAACGGCACGGTGATGCGGCGTTTGGCCGCCAGCGACTCACGGTCCAGTCGCTCCAGCAAGGTCACCAGTCCGCTCAGGTCACGGCCGGTGCGGGTCAGCAACCAGTCCAGCGTCGCCTCATCCATCACCAGCCCACGCCGCACCGAGCGCTCGCGCAGCACGGCACCGCGGCCCTCGGCATCCAGCGGCTCCAGGGTAATGCGGCTGCACTGTGACAGGCGCGAACGCAGGTCCGGCAGCACCAGTCCCAGACCATCGGGTGGCAGCCGCGAGGTATAGATTACGGTCACATCGGCGGCACGCGCGCGGTTGTGGAATTCGAACAGGGTCACTTCCTGGTCGCGTCGGCCCGCAACATATTCCAGCCCGTCCAGTGCCAGCACGTCATGGCCTTCCAGCGCTTCCAAGGCGTCCTGCAGACGCGTGCCAGCCGCCTGCAACGGCAGGTAGGCGGGTCGCCGCCCAGCCTGCAGCGCGGCAGCGCAGGTGGCCAGGGCAAGGTGCGTCTTGCCGGTAGCACCAGCACCCACCAGATAGATCCAGTCCTGGCTGTCGCCATTGGCAACGGCGCGCAACTGCGCCAGCGCGCCGTCCGGCGCACCGATGAAGGTTTCAAAGCGCTGGTCTGGCGGGTAACGCAAGGCCAGCGGTAACTGCGGCACACTCACTTAGGTTCTACATCCTTCGACACGATGCTCAGATCCGCCGGCACATCAACGCTGCGCGGATCCAACACAATCGTCGGCCCGTGGCCGGCATACAACTCACTTTGGCGATAACGCTGGTGCGCATAGCGCAACAACACGTTGATCACCGCCGCCGCTGGCAAGGCCAGCAGCATTCCCAGGAAGCCAAACAGCTGGCCCCCGGCCATCACCGCGAAAATCACCGCAACCGGATGCAGGCCAATTTTGTCACCGACGATGCGCGGCGTCAGCACATAGCTTTCCAGCAACTGGCCGACGGTGAAGACCACACCCACCAGTACCAGCAACTGCAGGTCGAAGCCCTGCGACTGCACCAGCGCAGCCAGCACCGCCAGCACCACGCCGGTAGTCGCCCCGAGGTAGGGGATGAAGCTGATCAGGCCAGCAACCAACCCGATCAACAGGCCCAGGTTCAAACCGACCAGGGTCAGGCCTGCCGCATACACCACGCCCAACGCGATCATCACCGCGATCTGGCCGCGGATGAAGGCGCCCAACACGTCATTGGACTCCCGCGCCAGCCGCGACACCACCTCGATATGGTTGCGCGGGATCATCGATGCAACCCGCTCGACCAGCTTGTCCCAGTCACGCAGGAAGTAATAGGCCAGGATCGGCAACAAGGCCAGGTTGATCACCCAGGCCACCATCGCGAAGCCCGAGCGCGACACGTAGCCGAAGAACGTGGTGGCAACACCACCTGCCTGCTGCCAATGGCTGCGCACCCACTCGAACAGCCGGCCCGGGTCCAGCCAGGCCATGATTTCCAGACCGGTCTTCTGCTCGATCCACGGAATCGCGGTGTTCATCAACCAATCCTGCCCCTGCGGCAAGGCAGCCACCAGGGTGACGATTTGGCGTTGGATCAACGGCACCAGGATCAACAGCGCCAAGGCCAACAGCAGGATCATCAGCACGAATACCAGCACCACGGCGGTATTGCGCGAACGCCCACTGGCTTCCAGCCGATCCACCAGCGGATCGCCCAGCCAGGCCAGCATCAAGGCGACCACGAACGGGGTCAGCACCGGTGCCAGCAACCATGTCACCCACAGCCCGAAGGCCACCAGCACCACCCACTTGAGGCGGCGCAGGAACAGCGCGATTTCCATTTCCGCTGTATCAGTGCTCATCGAATACGGTACTCCGCACGGCGACTGCTGTTGTCATTTTCGGTGGAGGCATCCGCATCACCGTCGTCCACCGCACCCACCGGTTGCAGGGCGGCATCGCGGCCCAGCATGCGGTTGAAGCCAGGCAGGCCACTCATCAGCTCGACATCCAGTTCCAGCCGGTCGCCGGACGCCTGGATCGGCATGATCGACTTGACCACCGCCACACTCTGCAGGGTCGCGGCAAGACGCAGATAGTCGTCGGCACTACGGATACCGCTGACCACGATCCGGTACACGCCAGCGGCTCCGCCCACCGGCGCCTTGGCATAACGCCGCACCAGCGCGTCGGCCGCACCATCGGCACCGCCCATCATCGCCCGCCGTGCATCGCCGTCAGTCGTCGTCCACTTGGACAGCTCGCGACCATTGTCGACAAATACCCAGTCGGCAACCCAACCACCGCCCTTGCCGCGGTACAGCTTGCCCACCAGTTGCATCGGCGGCGCATAGCGTGCCGAAGCGCGCGCCACGGCGGCGGTGTCCTGCCGCCAGATCGCACCGACCAGGGCCTGCTCAGCGGCTCCACCAGCCGGCAAGCCAAGCTTGAAGCCACGTTCCACCGCGCGGTCCAGCAACGGCCGCGCCGCGTTGGACTGCGGCACACCGACCAGGCGCGGGCCACTACCATCGTCAATGGCCAGCCAAACCACCGGCTTGGGCCGGGGTTGCGGCCATACCGGCAGCCCCAACGCCGCTACCAGCCCATCAACATCGTCCTGGCGGAAACGCGCCACCAGCATGGTACGGAAGCTGGGCGCACCACTGGCGCTCACACTCTGGTCCTGCCGGTAGTCGTAGCTCTCGACCATGTCCTTGGCGCTGCGCAGGGCCTGCGCCACACCTGGCCGGGCCAGGGCGCTGCGGTCCCCGGACAACTTGGCCAGCACAGCGCCCAGCGCGCGCGCCAGCCCGCCGTTGCGGTCGGCCTCACTCTGGCTGTTGACCGGCACTTCGGCCTCATAGGCACTACGGGCGCCGGCTACGTCCCCTTCGGTACGCATGCCGGACGACTGCGCCTGCACCAGTGAAATGGGCAGGCAGAGCGCCAGAAACAGGATTGTGACCAGGCTGCGACGCATTGAAATTTCCATTGCTCGACGATTCCGGAGGGAATTGTTGCCCGAATGGGGCCTTCACGCCAACGTGGCCTGTTAAAATCGCCCGTTCACCCCGCCAGTGCAGCCGCCCGTGACCAGCCCCTCGACCTCTGCCAACTCCCCCCTGACCTACCGTGACGCCGGTGTCGACATCGACGCAGGCAATGAACTGGTCGAGCGTATCAAGCCGCTGGTAAAGCGCAGCTTCCGCCCGGAGGTGATGGGCGGACTGGGCGGCTTCGGCGCCCTGTTCGACCTCTCCAGCAAGTACCGTGAGCCGGTACTGGTCTCCGGTACCGACGGCGTCGGCACCAAACTGAAGCTGGCACAACAGCTGGGACGCCACGACACCATCGGCATCGATCTGGTCGCCATGTGCGTCAACGACGTGCTGGTGCAAGGCGCCGAGCCCTTGTTCTTCCTGGATTACTTCGCCACCGGCAAGCTCGACATCGACACCGCTGCGGCCGTGGTTGGCGGCATCGCCAATGGCTGCACCGAAGCCGGTTGCGCGTTGATCGGCGGCGAAACCGCTGAAATGCCCGACATGTATGCCCCGGGCGAATACGACCTGGCCGGCTTCACCGTCGCCGGCGTCGAAAAGAGCGAGCTGAAAGACGGTTCGGCCGTTGCCCAGGGCGATGTCCTGATCGGCATCGCCTCGTCGGGCCCGCACTCCAACGGTTATTCGCTGGTGCGCCGCATCTATGAACGCGCCGGCAGCCCGGCCGAGCTGGTGCTGGAAGACGGCGTCAAGCTGGTCGACGCGCTGATGGCGCCGACCCGCCTGTACGTCAAGCCGATCCTGTCGCTGCTCAAGACCCACGGCGCCGCCGTGCACGGCATGGCACACGTCACCGGCGGCGGCCTGACCGAAAACATCATCCGTGTGGTGCCGGAAGGCCTGGGCCTGCGCATCGACGCCAGCAGCTGGACGCTGCCGCCGGTGTTCCAGTGGCTGCAGCGCGAAGGCAACGTGGCCGACAGCGAGATGTGGCGCACCTTCAACTGCGGCATCGGCTTCGTCCTGCTGGTGCCGGCCGACCAGGTCACCGCCATCAACGCCACCCTGGATACGCTGGAGCTGGCGCATTGGCAGATTGGTGAAGTGGTGGCTGAGAACGGCGCTGAACGCGTCCACATCGGCTGAGCCAACGCCTACATGACAGCCGCCAAGAAGGCCGCCTTCATCGGCGTGCTTGTTGTATTCGCGCTTACCTGGATCAAACCGCTATGGCCTGTTGAACAGGCCCTGCACAGCTCGCTGACCGTGCTCGGCCTGCTGGCGCTGTGGTGGGTGGACCGCCGCTGGCCGTTGGGCAATGGTGCCTTCATCGCCATCTGCGGCTTCATCGTGCTGCACTGCATAGGTGCGCGCTGGCTGTACTCCAACATCCCCTATGACCAGTGGGCGCAGGCGCTGTTCGGCTGGTCGCCGGATGCCGCCTTCGGCTGGGAGCGCAATCATTTCGATCGCCTGATCCACCTGCTGTATGGCATCTGCTTCACCCCCGCGCTGACCCAGTTGGCCCGCCGCACCTGGCCGGCCCTGCGTGTTGGCCAGGCGTTCACCCTGGCGGTGATGACCATCATGTGCACCAGCCTGGCCTACGAATGGTTGGAGTGGGGTATCGCCCTGGCCCTGTCACCGGAAGCCGCCGAGGCCTATAACGGCCAGCAGGGCGACATCTGGGACGCCCACGCCGACATGCTGTTGGCCACCCTGGGCAGCCTGGCGCTCTGGCCACTGCTGCGGAACGCCCGCGCATGAGTACCGCGCCACGCCTTGCCGTACTTGCCTCCGGGCGTGGCAGCAACCTGCAAAGCCTGCTCGACGCGATTGCCGCAGGCCAACTGAATGCGCAGATTGTCGGCGTGTTCTCCGACAAGCCCAGTGCGGCGGCGCTGGAGAAAGTGGCGCCCGCGCAGCGTTGGGCGCGCGCGCCCCGGGATTTCGCCAACCGCGAGGCCTTTGACGACGCATTGGCCGAAGCAGTGGCGGCGAGCCAGCCGGACTGGATCATCTGCGCCGGTTACATGCGCATCCTTGGCGCTGCCTTCGTCCAGCGTTTCAGCGGCCGCCTGATCAACATCCACCCCTCTCTGCTGCCCCTGCACAAGGGTCTGCACACCCATGCCCGGGCCATCGAGGCCGGTCATGCCGAGCACGGCGCCAGCGTGCATTTCGTGGTGCCGGAACTGGATGCCGGGGCGGTGATCGCCCAGGCCCGCGTCCCGGTGCTGCCCGCCGATACCGCGGAATCCCTGGCCCAGCGCGTACTGGCGGTCGAACACCCCTTGCTGCTGGCCAGCGTTCAACTGCTGGTCGCCAATCACCTGACTGAACGGGATGGCGTGGTGCTGTTTGACGGTCAGTCCCTGTTTAGCCCATTGCGCCTAGATTCCGCCGGAACCCTCCGCCGCTGATCCACACAGGCTGCTGCTGTGTGGTTTGGCATGATCTCCCTTCTTCCTGCCCTCTTCTCCGCATGGCCATAGCGCTTTTCAAACCACTGGTTCTGACCGCCCTGCTGGTATCGGCGGTCAGTCACGCCCAGGAAACGCCAGCCGCCGCGCCGACACCGGCCCCGGTTGCGCCGGCATTGCCCGCGCTGGAGTGGACGCCTCCGGCGCTGGAGCCTTTCGTCGCCACCTACCAGGCCTTCTACAAGGGCAAGGAAGCCGGTGATGCAACCATGCGCGTGACCCACAACAACGACAGCCAATGGCGGGTGGACATGGCGGTACGCGGCAAGCGCGGCTTTGCCAGCGTGCTCGGCCTGAACATCGAGCAGAGCAATGTCTTCAACAACGAAGGCGGTGTTTACACGCCGTTGAGCCAGAGCACGGTCAAGAAGGCCCTGTTCATGAGCAAGAAGGTCACCGGCGTCTATAACTGGCAGGCCGGTACAGCCCAGTGGCAGGGTGACCTGAAGGAAGAACGGCAGCGCCCCATTCCACTGCAGCGCGGCGACCAGAGCGCACTGCTGTTGAACCTGTCCCTGATGCGCGACGCGCGGCCGGGCCAGGCCCTGCAGTACCGCTATGTCGATGTCGGCCGGGTGCGTCAGTACGAGTACCGCGCCGCCGATACCACCGAGAACGTGCAGGTGGGTGATCTCAGCTATGACGCCTTGCGGGTGTACCGCACCAATGGCGGCAATGATGAAACCATCCTGTGGATTGCCAACGGCGTGCCAACGCCGGTGCGCATCCTGCAACGCAAAGACGGGCAGGACGAAATCGACCTGCGTCTGATCGAATACCAAGGAGCCTGAGCATGAAGCTTTCCCACCGCCCCCTGCGTTACCTCGCTGCCGCCGCGCTGGTCGCCGCCAGCATGCCGGCTCTGGCAATTGAGCCGTTCACTGCCAATTACCAGGCCAGCTACATGGGCATGCAGGCCAGTGGCGTGATGACGGTCGCTCCCGCGGGCAACAATCAATGGCGCTACAGCCTGCAGATCAAGAACCCGATGGCCGACCTGAGCCAGGCCACCGTGTTCGACGAGCAGGGTGGCAGGCTGCGCCCGCTCAGCAGCCACGATCGGTCGGTCGTGCTGATCAAGCGCAAGCAGGTGGATGCACGCTACGACTGGAACAGTAACCAGGCCACCTGGACCGGCGACGTAAAGCCCGAGCGCAGCGGTCCGATCCGCCTGCAGAACGGCGACATGGATGCCCTGCTGATCAACCTGGCCATTGCCCGCGACGTCAACGCCGGCAAGCCACTGAACTACCGCATGGTGGATGACGGTCGCATCAAGCCGATGACCTACCGGGTGATCGGCAAGGAGAACATGACCATCGGCGGCAAGCAGCAGGAAGCCACCAAGGTGTCGCGCGTGGATGGCAACAAGGAACAGATCGCCTGGATCGTCCCCGGCATGCCGATACCGGCGCGCCTGCTGCAGCGTGAAAACGGCCAGGACGCATTGGACCTGACCATCAAGTCGATCCAGTAAGCCAAGCTGTAGTGCCGAGCCATGCTCGGCAAAGCCCTTGCCCGAAGCAATAGAGCTTACCCCTCCCAAACCCGCCCCTTCGCTGCGCGAAAGGGAGGGAGCAATGGCGTAGTGGGGGGCCCCCCCACGCCCCCCCCAAGGGCCCACACCCCAAAACCCCCCCCCCCCCCCCCCCCCCCCCCACTACGGGGCTGCGCTTACTCCGCCGCCGGCTTCTTGAACACCGTGCGGCAATCGCGGCGAAACTCTTCGCCGCTCTTGCGCCAGATGAAGCTGCGGCACTGGCGATCGCCTTCCTCGCTGTCCTTCACCTGCACCGCATAGAAGGCCTGCAGGAACTCGTCGCGACTGACCTGGCCATCGCCATTCCAGTCCATCTGCTCCTTCTCCACGCCCTGGGTGATGGCCACACCACTGTACCAGCCCCAGCCCAACCAGGCCAGGGCCAGCAGCACCAGCGCCAGCAGTGCCTTGCGACGCGGGGTGAACCGGCCCTTGAGGATCATGCGATCCGCCGCACGTTGGCACCCAGCCCACTGAGCTTTTCCTCAATGTTCTCGTAGCCACGATCAAGGTGGTAGATGCGGTCGATGCTGGTTTCATCAGCTGCCACCAGACCGGCCAGGATCAGGCAGGCCGACGCACGCAGATCGGTCGCCATCACCGGCGCGCCGCTGAGCTTCTCGACACCGCGGATGATGGCGGTATGGCCTTCGATCTGGATATCCGCGCCCAGCCGCAACAGCTCGTTGACGTGCATGAAGCGGTTCTCAAAGATGGTTTCCTTGATCACGCCAACGCCATCGGCCACGCAGTTCATCGCCATGAACTGGGCCTGCATGTCGGTCGGGAAAGCAGGGTGCGGCGCGGTGGTGATGTTCACCGCCTTGGGCCGCTTGCCGTGCATGTCCAGGGTGATGCTGTCCTCGGTGGTGCTGATCTCGGCACCGGCTTCGGTCAGCTTGTGCAGCACCGCATCCATCGTATCCGGACGCGCATTGCGCACCGTGACGCGCCCGCCACTCATCGCCGCCGCCACCAGGAAGGTGCCGGTTTCGATGCGATCAGGCAGCACTGCGTGACGGCCGCCATGCAGGCGCTCCACGCCCTCCACGACCAGCCGTGCGGTGCCGATGCCTTCGATCTTCGCGCCGAGTGCGATCAGACAATGCGCCAGATCGGCCACTTCCGGCTCCATCGCGGCGTTCTCCAGCACCGTGGTGCCTTCGGCCAGCACGGCAGCCATCAGCACGTTCTCGGTGCCAGTGACGCTGACCATATCGAAGGTGTAACGGCCGCCCTTCAGGCGCCCGTCGACGTGAGCCTTGATGAAGCCGTTCTCCACGCTGATCTCCGCACCCAGCGCCTGCAGGCCCTTGATGTGCTGGTCAACCGGACGCGAACCAATGGCGCAACCGCCCGGCAGCGACACTTCGGCCTTGCCGAACTTGGCCAGCAACGGACCCAGCACCAGGATCGAGGCGCGCATGGTCTTGACCAGTTCATATGGCGCGACGTGCTGATCGACGGTGCGCGGATCCACCACCACCGCGCTGCCGCGCGACAACGTGCCCTGGTCGATGGTGACCTTGGCACCCAGCTCACCGAGCAGCTTCACGGTGGTGATCACGTCGTGCAGATGCGGCACGTTGGTGATTTCCACCGGCGCATCGGCCAGCAAGGTGGCGCACAGGATCGGCAGGACGGCGTTCTTGGCGCCGGAGATATGAACCTCACCGTTCAGCGCTTTGCCGCCGGTGACTACGATTTTTGCCATGGATTTAAGGCCGGTATAGGGAAAAGAGAGTGCGCCGGCTCAGCCGGCTTCACCCGGAGTAAGGGTTTTCAGCGCCAGCGCGTGGATGGCGCCACCCATCAGGTCGCCCAGCGTCGCATACACCATGCGGTGGCGCGCCAATGGCATCTTGCCGGCGAATGCCTCGCAGATCACCGTGGCCTCGAAGTGCACCCCGTCGTCGCCCTGCACGTCGGCGCGGGCGCCCGGCAGGCCGGCTTCGATCAGATTTCGGATGGTCTCGGCGTCCAAAGCGCTTTCCTAATAAAATGAACCCCCATTCTACTATCCGAGTGGCATCCGTATGGCTGCTTCCCCGCTTTCCCTGGCTACATTGCGCGACGCCGACCTGGTGGCCAGTGGTCACCGTGTATTCGAGATCGAGCGCGACGAACTGGACCGGGTGGGCGGCCGCATCGGTACCGAATTCGCCGCCGCCTGCCGCCTGGTACTGGCCTCGCGCGGCCGCGTGGTCACCACCGGCATGGGCAAATCCGGGCATATCGCGCGCAAGATCGCCGCAACCCTGGCCTCGACCGGCACGCCATCGTTCTATGTGCACCCGGGCGAAGCCGGGCACGGCGATCTGGGCATGATCACCGAAGATGACGTGGTATTGGCGCTCTCCTATTCCGGCGAATCGGATGAAGTACTGACCCTGCTGCCCGTCTTCAAGCGCCAGGGCAACCCACTGATTTCCATGACTGGCAGGCCCCAGTCCAGCCTGGCGCTGGCCGCCGACGTGCATCTGGACGTGAACGTCGACCATGAGGCCTGCCCGCTAGCGCTGGCCCCGACCTCCAGCACCACCGCCTCGCTGGCGATGGGCGATGCGCTGGCCGTGGCCCTGCTGGACGCGCGCGGCTTCACCGCCGACGATTTCGCCCGCTCGCACCCGGCCGGCAGCCTGGGCCGGCGCCTGCTGCTGCACATCACCGACGTGATGCATGCCGGCGACGACCTGCCCTGCGTCAGTGACGACGCCAGCCTCAGCCAGGCGCTGATGGAAATGAGCCGCAAGCGTCTGGGCATGACCGCCGTGGTCGATGCGCAGGGCAAGCTGGTTGGCCTGTTCACCGACGGCGACCTGCGCCGCGCCCTGGACACCGACCTGGACGTGCGCACCGCCAGCATCGCCCAAGTGATGACCCGCAACCCGCGCACCATCGGTGCCGACCAGCTTGCCGCCGAAGCCGCGCGCCTGCTGGAAACCCACAAGATCAATGGCTTGATCGTGGTCGACGGCGACAATCACCCCGTCGGCGCCCTGAACATTCATGACCTGTTGCGGGCAAAAGTCGTCTGAACCCCGCACAATCAACGGCCTCGGGCCAACGCCCGACCTGCCGCAACGGATACTGCCTGCCCATGCCCTACTCGCCGCTCGCGCTTTTCCCCGCCAACCTGCACGCCACCGCCGGCAGCATCCGCCTGGCCTGCTTTGACGTGGACGGCACCCTGACCGACGGCCGCCTGTTCTACGACCACGCCGGCAACGAGAGCAAGGCGTATTACGTGCAGGACGGCCTGGGCCTGAAGCTGCTGCAGCAGCATGGCATCCACCCGGTGCTGATCACCGCCCGCAACAGCCTGTCGGCGCAGCGCCGCGGCGCCGACCTGGGCATCGACACCCAGATCGCGGTGGGCGACAAGCTGGCCAGCGTACGCGCGCTGTGCGAACAGCACGGCATCGGCCTGGACCAGGTTGCCTTCATGGGCGATGACCTGCCCGACCTGGCACCGCTGTGTGCGGTCGGCCTGGCGGTGGCACCGGCCGATGCCCATCCCTGGATCGCCGAACGCGTGCACTGGCAGACCCGTGCCCAGGGCGGGCGTGGCGCGGCGCGCGAACTGTGTGACGTGCTGCTGGCCGCGCAAGGCAAGCTGGACGCTGTACTGGCGAGGTTTTCCTGATGAGCTGGCGCTCGCTTCTTGGTATTGGCCTGTTGCTGGCAGCACTGCTCACCGGCTGGTCGGCATGGCGCAACCGCGCCAGCACCGCCCCCACCGCGATCGAAGAAGGCAGCACCGACTTCACCCTGACCGATTTTGAAATCGTCACCCTGGACAAGGAAGGCCACGAATCGGTGACCCTGCGCGCGCCCTCGATGGCGCGCAACCGCGCCGACCAGACCTCGACCATCAGCAAGCCCCTGTTCCTGTTGCCCGATGCCGCCGGACAGCACTGGGAACTGCGCGCCGATACCGGCTGGGTCAGCCCCAAGGGCGAGGAATTGCGCCTGCGCGGCAGTGTTGCCGGCGACAGCCCCAATGATGGCAGGACACCTCCCACTACTTTCCGCACCGATGCGCTGGACGTGCTGACCGAGCAGAATCTGGCGCGCACCGATGGCCGCGTCACGGTGACCCGGCCGGGCCTCACCCAGACCGGTGTCGGCTTCCGTGCCAACCTCAAATCCCAGCAGTATTCTCTCCTTTCCCAGGTCAAGACCCGCTATGAACCCAATGCTGCCCGCTAAGCTCGCGTCGATCACCCTGCTCGCCGCCCTGCTCGCACCCGGCATGGCGTGGGCCAAGTCGTCCGATCGCAACCAGGCGATGACCATCGATTCGACCAACAGCGACTGCAACATGGTCGGTGACAATGGCAAGTGCCGTTTCAGCGGCAATGTGGTCATCACCCAAGGCACGCTGGAAATCCATGCCGATACCGCCGACGTCATCCAGAAGAACGGCGAAACCGAGCGCGTCGTACTGACCGGCAAGCAGGCAACGCTGAAGCAGCAGATGGACGACAACACCTGGATGAATGCCCGCGCCGACAACCTGGATTACAACGTCGCCACCGAAGTCATCGTGCTCACCGGCAACTACAAGGTTGAATCCGAGCGCGGCACCAACGCCGGCCAGCGCATGGTCTACAACACCCGCAGCGGCGCGATGCAGAGCGGTGGCGACGGCACCCGCGTGCGCACCGTGATCCAGCCCAAGAACAAGGCGCCGGCAGCAGCGGCGTCGGGAGACAACAAGTAATGCTCGTTGCCCAAGGCCTGCGCAAGCGCTACAAGAGCCGCGAAGTCGTCAAGAACTTCGGGCTGACCCTGGATGCCGGCGAAGTGGTCGGCGTGCTCGGCCCCAACGGTGCCGGCAAGACCACCTGTTTCTACATGATCGTTGGCCTGGTCGCCGCCGATGCCGGCAGCATCGTGCTGGACGGCAAGGACATCACCTCCGAGCCGATGTACGAGCGCGCCAAGCTGGGCGTGGGTTACCTGCCGCAGGAGCCGTCGGTGTTCCGCAAGCTCAGCGTGGCCGACAACATCCGCCTGGTGCTGGAACTGCGCGAGGACCTGGACAATGCCGGCCGCGAACGCGAACTGTCCTCGCTGCTGGAAGAACTGCAGATCAGCCATGTGGCCGATCAGACCGGTGCAAGCCTGTCCGGCGGCGAACGCCGTCGCTGCGAAATCGCCCGCGCGCTGGCAGCCAAGCCACGCCTGATCCTGCTCGACGAACCGTTTGCCGGCGTCGACCCGATCTCGGTCGGCGAGATCCAGCGCATCGTGACCCACCTCAAGCAACGCGGCATCGGTGTCCTGATCACCGATCACAATGTGCGCGAAACCTTGGGAATCTGCGACCGTGCGTATATCCTCGCTGAGGGCAGCGTACTGGCGCAGGGGGCACCGGAAGAATTGCTGGCCAATACCGATGTGCGCCGTGTCTACCTCGGGGACGCCTTCACCCTCTGAGTCGCAGCGCCACGTCGTGCCCCTACCCGAACGGAACAGGCATGAAAGCTCGGCTGCAGACATCGATGGGACAGAGCCTGGTGATGACGCCGCAGTTGCGTCAGGCCATACGGCTGCTGCAGATGTCCAGCACCGAGCTGGAGCTGGAACTCACCGAAGCAGTGGAAACCAATCCACTGCTGGAATGGGCGGAAAACACCGAAACCAACGACGGCGATGATGCGCCGACGAGCAGCGCCAACGACGATGCCCCGATTGATCCCGCACAAGGCGACATCAATGCCGAGGGCGAGGACTGGGACGGCGGCGATGAAGACTGGAGCAGCGCGCGCTCCGGTTCATTCGACGATGAGGGTGACAACGGCGAGCGTGAGCAGGCCGAAGATGGCGACACCCTCGCCGATCATCTGCTGTGGCAACTGCACCTGACCCATCTTGGCCCCGTCGATCGCGCCATCGGCGTGGCCTTGATCGATGCCCTGGATGAAGACGGCTATCTGCGCGAGCCGCTGTCGACAATCTCGCAGACCCTGCTGCCGGAAATCCACGCCGACGAAGACGAGATCATGGCGGTGCTGCGCCAGATCCAGCGCTTCGATCCAGCGGGCGTTGGCGCGCGCAGCCTGGGCGAATGCCTGCGCCTGCAGCTGGACGTGCTGCCCTGCCAAACCCCTGCCCTGGCCTTGGCCCGCCGCATCGCCGATGGCCCACTGGAGCGCCTGCCGCGCGCCGGCATTGCCGGCATCGCCCAGGAACTCAAGCAGCCTGCCGCCGACGTGGAAGAAGCCGTGCAGTTGCTGCGCTCGCTGGACCCGCGCCCTGGCAAGCAACTGGGACAGATGACCTCGGACACCTATGTCGTGCCCGATTGCGTGGTCTGGCGCCAGCGCGGCATCTGGCGCTGCGCGCTGGCCGGTCATGCCGGCCCCAGGGTCGTCATCAATCGCGGTTACGAACAATTGATCCGTCGCTGCGGTGACGCCGACGCCAGCTATCTGCGTGCACAGCTGCAGGAAGCGCGCTGGCTGCTGAAAAGCCTGGAAGCCCGTGGTGAAACCCTGCTGCGCGTGGTCAACAGCCTGCTGCACCACCAGGCCGGCTTCCTGGAATTCGGCGAACAGGCCCTGCGTCCGCTAACGCTGCGTGAAATCGCCGCCGAGCTGGAACTGCACGAATCCACCATTTCGCGCGCCATCGCCCGCAAGTACGTGCGTACCCCGCGCGGTACCCTGCCGCTGCGCGCCTTCTTCGCCTCCGGCATTGATACCGAAGGCGGCGGCGAGGCTTCCAGCACCGCCATCCAGTCGATGATCCGCAACCTGATCGATGCGGAGAACCCGCGCAAACCGCTTTCTGACGCCAAGCTGGCTGAAATGCTCAAAACCAGTGGCATACCGGTAGCGCGCCGCACCGTTGCGAAGTATCGTGAGGCCATGAACATCTGTGCCTCTCACGAACGCGTCCGCATCGTCTGAAGCATTCGTTGGGCAGCGCAGGGTTCATCTAGGCAACCCCGAACCACAGGAGGAATCCGATGCGTATCGAGACGTATGGCCAGCAAGTTGAAGTCACGCCTGCCCTGAAGGAATACGTGGAAACAAAGCTGGAACGGCTGGGTCGGCACTTCGACCAGCACTGCGAAGTCCGCGTCCAGTTGTCCACCCGCAAGCCTGACTACCTCGTCGTCGCCACGGTGAATCTACCCGGGCGCACCCTGCACGCCGATGCCGCTGCAACCACCATGTACGCAGCCATCGACGTCTTGGCCGACAAGCTCGACCGACTGGTCATAAAGCACAAGGAAAAGCATCTTCCCCACGCATCGCATGCTCTGCGCGACAATGGCTGATCTTTATACCCAGCCGTAAGCCAACATGCCGTTGACCGACCTGATGGCGGCCGTGAGTACCCAGGTACTTGCGGCCGCTGATCGTGACAGCACCCTGATTGCCGCCTCCCGCCTGCTTGCCTGCCGCGAGGCCGGCGCGGACAGCCTGTTCCTGAGCCTGCGCGAACGCGAGAGCGTCGGCAGCACCGCCATTGGCCATGGCATCGCCATTCCCCACGGACGCTCGGACACCTTGCAGGAACCCCGCGGCGCCCTGCTCCGTCTGCAGGAGCCCGTCGATTTCGGCGGCGATGAACCGGTGGACCTGGTCTTCGCGATGGCCGTGCCCGCCCATTACACCCATCAACACCTGATGCTGCTGTCCGAGCTGGCGGAGATCTTTTCCGACGCCGACATCCGCCAGGCACTGCGCGTGGCCCCCGACGCACAGGCCCTCAGGAACATCATCATCAACCCGCAACAGGCGCGCAGCGGATGAATACCAGCATCACCGCCCAGGAACTCTTCGACCAGCAGCGCGAGAAACTCGACCTGCGCTGGGTTGCCGGCCATGCCGGTGCGCAACGCGAACTGGAGGCGGGCAATACCGTCTCGCGGCGGCCCTCGCTGGCCGGCTACCTCAACACCATCTACCCGAACAAAGTGCAGATCCTCGGCACCGAGGAACTGACCTGGCTGGATTCACTGGACGCACGCCAGCGCTGGGAAGTGATCGAGCGCATCATCCAGGCGCGACCGCTGGCGCTGGTCATCACCAAAAGCCATGGCTGCCCGGAGGACCTGCGCTCGGCCGCGGACGAATCGCAGACCCCGTTGTGGGTATCGCCGCGCCGCGGCCACGAACTACTCAACCACCTCAGCTACCACCTGGCCCGCACGCTGGCGCCACGGGTCATCCTGCATGGCGTATTCATGGAGATCTACTCCATTGGCGTGCTGATCACCGGCGAGGCCGGCTCGGGCAAGAGCGAACTGGCGCTGGAGCTGCTCTCTCGCGGTCATCGGCTGGTCGCCGACGACGCCCCCGAATTCACCCAGATCGCCCCCGACGTGCTCGATGGCACCTGCCCCGAACTGCTGCAGGACCTGCTGGAGGTCCGCGGGCTGGGCGTGCTGAACGTGCGCCAGATGTTCGGTGACACGTCTGTAAAGAAGAACAAGTACCTTCGCCTCATCGTCCACCTGACCAAGCCGATGACCGAACCCAGCAGTTATGGCTATGAGCGCTTGACCGGCGATTCGGGCAAACGCCACGTACTGGACCTGGACGTGCCGCTGATCACCCTGCCGGTGATGCCTGGTCGCAACCTCGCGGTGCTGACCGAGGCCGCCACCCGCCTGCACATCCTGCGCACCAAGGGCATCGATCCGGCGGCGATGTTCATCGCCCGCCATAGCAACCTGCTGGAGCAACGTAGTCCATGAGTTCACACCCTGCATCGGTATTGATCATCGTCAGCGGCCTGTCCGGTTCGGGCAAATCGGTGGCGTTGAAGACCTTTGAAGACCTGGACTACTACTGTTCGGACAACATCCCGGTCAACCTGCTGCCGGAGTTCGTGCGCGGCGTGCTCGGCGAACGCGAGGAAAACCGACCGCAGCGACTGGTTGTCGGCATCGACGTACGCGGCCGCAGCGACCTGAGCCAACTGGCGGCCTGGCGCAAGACCGCGCTGGACTACGGCATTGAAGCACGCCTGCTGTTCTTCGAAGCCGATGACGACACCCTGCTGGCGCGCTATGCCGATACCCGCCGCCGCCATCCGCTCAGCCATCTGGGCCTGTCCCTGCCCGAGGCCATCAGCCGCGAGCGCGAGTTGACCGCGCCGCTGCGCCGCGAGGCCGATGCGGTGATCGACACCACCCGCCTCAACGTGCACCAGCTGCGACGCCGGGTCATCACCGATTTCGCGCTCAGCCACGAGAGCAAGCTGTCGCTGCTGTTCGAATCCTTTGCCTACAAGCGCGGCGTACCGGCCGAGGCGGATTTCGTGTTCGATGCGCGGGTGCTGCCTAATCCGCATTGGGACCCGGAACTGCGCTCACTGACCGGGCGCGACCGCGAAGTCCGCGAATACCTGGACGCCCAGCCCGAGGTGGTGCGCTACGTCAGCCAGCTGCAGGACCTGCTCGACACCTGGCTGCCCAAGCTCGGCAGCGAGACCCGCAGCTATGTCACCGTGGCCTTTGGCTGCACCGGCGGCAAACACCGCTCGGTCTATCTGGCCGAACGACTGGCCCGGCATGCCCGCGAGCAGGGCTGGCAGGACGTGGCCACCTTCCATCGCGAGCAGGATTGAACACGCGCCTGCGCAATCACCGCGCATGCCCTGAATGGCACACAGAAGACAGATTTAAGCGCTATCGCGGACTTGGCCTGACCTGTTAACGTTCAGGGATGACCTGCGGCATTCTCCTAGTAACTCATACCGGTGTCGGCACTTCCCTGCTGGAAGTGACGACCGCCTTGTTGCGGCAACTGCCGCTGAAGACAGAAGCGTTCGAAGTGCCTTTCGACGCCGACCTGGATGCCCTGCTGCCCGCCGCCTCGGCGGCGATGCGGCGGGTGGAAGGCGAAGGTGGCGTGTTGATACTGACCGATCTGTATGGCGCCAGCCCGAGCAATCTTGCCGGCAAGCTGGCCCGCCTGGGCACCCCGACCCGGCGTGTATCGGGATTGAGTCTGGCGATGTTGCTGCGGGTAATGAACTATCCGGAACAGGGATTGGACCAACTGCCCGCCACTGCGGCGGCGGGCGCTCGCAACGGAGTCATCACCGACGATGCTTGAACAAGAACTCATTGTTTCCAACCGGCTGGGCCTGCATGCCCGCGCCACCGCCAAACTGGTGCAGGTGCTGTCGGCCTTCCGCGCCAATGCCACGCTGGTGGCCAAGGGCCGCGAGGTCAACGCCAAGAGCATCATGGGCGTGATGTTGCTGGCTGCCGCACAAGGCACGCCGGTCACGGTACGCGTGGATGGCGAGGACGAGGCTGCCGCGCTGGAGGCCGTCACCGCCCTGTTCGAGCGCCGTTTCGACGAGGACAACTGATGGCGCAGGCCGCGCCCGCTGGTGCAGCCCTTGCGTGGAGCCGGCAGCGGTGACCCGTTTACTGGGCCTGCCTGCTTCCCGTGGCACCGCGCTGGGCCGTGCCCGCGTCCGCCTGCCGCACGTGCAGGATATTGGTGAAAAGCGTGTCGCCGCCGCCGCGGTCGAGCACGAACTGGAACGCCTGCACCGCGCCACCGATGCCGCGCGCCAGGAAATGCGTGAACTGCGTACCCGCCTGCAGGGCGCCTTGCCGGCGGAAGTCGGCGAATTCCTCGACCTGCACGCCATGTTGCTGGACGACCCCGAACTGCTGACCGCCTTGGACGAGCTGGTGCGCAGCAAGCGTTACAGCGCCAGCCATGCGCTGCGCATCCAGCGCGACCGCCTGGCGCAGGTATTCGAAGGCATGGAAGATGCCTACCTGAAAAGCCGGATGGACGACCTGGACCACGTGATCGGCCGCATCCAGTCCTTCCTGCACAAGCGCAACACCACCATGAAGGGCCTGGCCGGCGAAATCCTGGTCTGCGAGAACGTTGCTCCCTCGGAACTGGCGCAGCTGCAATCGCAAGGCGTGGTCGGCATCGTCAGCAGCGCTGGCAGCGTGCTCTCGCACAGCGCCATCCTCGCCCGCAGCCTGCACATGCCGTTGGTGGTGGCCGCCAGCGCGGTATTGCAGAAAGTCAGCGATGGCGACGTGCTGATCCTGGATGGCGGCAGCGGCGAGATCGTGGTCGACCCGGGCCCGAGCGAGCTGCGCCAGTACCGCGAGCGCCAACGCGAGCTGGCCCGCGAACAACGCGAACTCGGCCGCCTGCGGGCAAAGCCCACGCGCACCCTGGATGGCGTGGAAATCACCTTGCTGGCCAATGCCGAATCGCATGACGACGTCGCCCAGGCACATGCACTGGGTGCCCGCGGCTTGGGCCTGTACCGCACCGAATTCCTGTTCATGCAGCGCAACCAGCTGCCTGACGAAGAAGAACAGTTCCGCGTCTACCGCGACACCGTGCTGGGCATGAGCGGCCGCCCGGTCACCATCCGCACCCTGGACCTGGGCGCGGACAAGGCCGATCGCACCGGTCTGGTACTCAGCAGCGAAGAAAACCCGGCGCTGGGCCTGCGTGGCGTACGCCTGTCGCTGGCCCGGCCCAAGGTCTCCGACACCCAGTTGCGGGCGATCCTGCGTGCCTCCGGCTACGGCCCGCTGCGCATCCTGGTGCCGATGCTGACCACCCGTGAGGAAATCATGGCCGTGCGTCGGCGACTGTCGCGGCTGGCCGCGACCCTGCGCAATGACGGCCACGAAGTGGCCGAGAACATCCCGGTCGGGGCGATGATCGAGGTTCCTGCAGCGGCGATCGCGCTGGAGACCTTCATCGACCAGGTCGACTTCCTGTCGATAGGCACCAATGACCTGGTCCAGTACCTGCTGGCCGCCGATCGCAACAACGACGCCGTGGCCGAGTTGTACTCGCCGCTGCATCCGGCGGTGCTGCGGTTGCTGTGGCAGGTGATCGACACCGCGCAGCGGCATGACACGCCGGTCGCGGTCTGCGGTGAAATGGCCGGTGACGCGCATATGACAGCCTTGCTGCTAGCCTTGGGCCTGACCGAGTTCAGCCTGCACCCGGCCACCTTGCTGGAGGTGCGACGCGCCATCCGTGAGGTGGACCTGAGCGCATTGCGCCTGCAGGCCCCGCAGTTGTTGGCTGCACGCGACCGCCGCGGCATTGAACGCTGGATCGCCGGCGTCGCCGGAAACTGATTCCGGTAACACCGATTATATGCAAGCCCGCGCATCGCACGTGATAATGGCGGGCTAAACACGCCGATGGCGCCTGCCGCCACGGACAGCGGCCATCACCATACCGGGAGCTGCGCATGGCCGAAGCCGTACGCCACGACAAGACTGCACGCCAGCTGCGCCTGCTTTCCGATGCACTGGACAGCGGCCGCCTGGGGCCGGTGCGCCGCCTGGTCAACACCTTGTCGCCGGCCGAGATCGGCAACCTGCTCGAATCGCTGCCACCGGGCAAGCGCGAAGTGGTGTGGGGCCTGGTCGATGCCGAGGACGACGGCGAGGTGCTGGTGCATGTCGGTGAAGACGTGCGCGAAAGCCTGCTGGCCGACATGGACGCGGACGAAATCATCGCCGCGGTCGAAGACCTGGACATCGACGACCTTGCCGACCTGGTCGAGGACCTGCCCGACACCGTCATCGACGAAGTGCTCAAGTCGATGGACCGCGAGAACCGCGAGCGGCTCGAGCAGGTGCTGTCCTATCCGGAAGACACCGCCGGCCGCTTGATGAATCCGGACGTGGTCACCGTACGCGCCGACGTCAACGTCGACGTGGTGCTGCGCTACCTGCGCCTGCGTGGCGAGCTTCCCGACCACACCGATCACCTGTTCGTGGTCAGCCGTCGCCACCAGTACCTGGGCCGGTTGTCACTGGCCTCGTTGGTCACCCACGAAGACACCACCCCGATCAACCGCCTGATCGACGACGAACAGCCGGCCATCGATGTCGGCGAAAGCGCCGACGAAGTAGCCCGCCAATTCTCCGACCATGACTGGGTCTCGGCACCGGTGGTGGATGACAACAACATCCTGATCGGCCGCATCACCATCGATGACGTGGTCGACATCATCCGCGGCCAAGCCGATCACCAGGCCCTGGGCGCGGCCGGTCTGGACGAGGACGAAGACCTGTTCAGCCCGGTCTGGCGCGCCATGCGACGGCGCCTGATGTGGCTGTCGGTCAACCTGTGCACGGCCTTCCTCGCCTCCAGCGTGGTCGGTCATTTCGAAGGCACCATCGACAAGCTGGTGGCGCTGGCCGTGCTGATGCCGATCGTCGCCGGCCTCGGCGGCAATGCCGGCACCCAGGTGCTGGCGCTGATGATCCGTGGCCTCGCACTCGGCCAGGTGGGCGCCTCCAACGCCCGCACCCTGTTGTGGAAAGAGCTGCGTGTGGCCCTGCTCAACGGCGTCGTACTCGGCACGGTGCTCGGCCTGATCGTATTGGCGTGGTTCCACATGCCAGGGCTGTCGCTGGTGATCGCCATCGCATTGACCTTCAACCTGCTGTTTGCCGCATCGGCCGGCGTGCTGGTGCCGCTGACGCTGAAGCGGCTGGGTTTCGACCCGGCCCTGGCCAGCGGCATCTTCCTGACCGCAGTGACCGATTCGATGGGCTTTTTCACCTTCCTCGGCCTTGCCACGCTGGTGCTGCTGCACTGATCGCGACACCGTGGCCCGGGTAAGCGCCAGCACACCCGGGGCTTTCCGCGAAGAACTCCCGGGTGCGCTCACGCTTACCCGGGCTACACTTCCCCGCCTTTTTTTAGGCCCTGCCCATGACCATCACCGTCAACGACTACTACCAGACCGGCTGGCGCGAGGACGTGCACAACTGCCCCGCCTGCGAATGGAGAGGCAGCTCACGGCAGATGGAAATGGAGCTGCACGACGAGCAGACCGAATACGCCTGCCCCGAATGCGAGTACCCGCTACTGGTAGTGCAACACCCGGACCTGGCCCAGGTGCAGGCCGCCGCTGCAGCCGGCAATGAAGAAGCGCAGCAGCAGCTGGCAATCCTGGCGATGGCGCCGCGCAGCTAACCACGCGTAGTGCCGAGCCATGCTCGGCAGAGGCTTTCCCGGTAAGGCCAGCCGAGCATGGCTCGGCTCTACAATGGGGCATCACGCAATCCCCATCGGCTTGTGGGAGCGCCGTAAGCCGCGAAGCTGACACTGCTTGAAAGCCATAGAGCTACCCCTCCCCAGCCCTCCCCTACGCCTTCGGCGCAAGGGAGGCAGGCAGCGGCGCAGCCTCACCAATCTCAACCCAGCAGGGTTTCCAGCACCGCCATGCGCACGGCCACGCCATTGGCAACCTGGCGCAACACCCACGACTGCGGGCCATCAGCCACTTCGTCAGTGACTTCCACGCCGCGGTTGATCGGGCCCGGGTGCAGCACCGCTGCGTCCTTGGCCGCGCGCTTCAGGCGCTCGTTGTTGAGACCATACTGCGCGTGGTACTGCTCCAGCGACGGCACCAGACCTTCTTCCATGCGCTCGCGCTGCAGGCGCAGCATCATCAGCGCGTCGGCACCTTCCAGCATCGCATCGAAATCCTGCCCGACCACGCAGCCATCCAGGATTCCATCCTCCGGCAACAGCGACTGCGGGCCACAGACCCGGATCTCGCCCACGCCCAGCGTGCGCATCGCCTGCAGATCGGTACGGGCCACGCGCGAATGCTTCACGTCGCCAACGATCACCACTTTGAGCTTGGAGAAATCACTGCCCTTGGCCTGGCGCAGGGTCAGCATGTCGAGCAGCCCTTGGGTCGGGTGCGCGCTGCGGCCATCACCGGCATTGATCAGGGCCGTATCTTCACCGGCAGCGCCTGCCAGTTCAGCCACCGCGCCATCGTCCGGGTGGCGCACGATGAAACCGCGCACGCCCATCGCTTCCAGGTTCTTCAGCGTGTCGCAGGCGGTTTCGCCCTTGCGCGTGGAAGAGGTGGACGCATCGAAATTCAATACATCCGCCCCCAGCCGCTGCGCCGCCAGCTGGAACGAGCTGCGGGTGCGGGTGGAGGGTTCGAAGAACAGCGTGCAGACGCCGGTGCCGGCGAGCACCGCGCGCTTGTTGTTGATACGACCGACCGCGGCATCGCGGATCTGGCCGGCGCGGTCGAGCAGCTGCAGCAGGGTCTCACGCGGCAACCCATCCAGGGTCAGCAGGTGGCGCAGGCGTCCTTGGGCATCAAGTTGCGAAGCGGTCATGGCAGGGTCTTCGACAGTCAGGAAATAGGGGTGGCTTCGTGCGGCGCCGACAACCAGCGCTCGATGATGACGGCGGCAGCAACCGCGTCGAGGTTGGCGGCATCGCGGCGGCGCTTGCGGCCTTCGGCACGCTCCACCGCAAAGCGCTGCGCGGCCTCGACCGAGCTGGAGCGCTCATCCACCAGCAGTACCGGCACCTTGTAGCGCTGCTGCAACTGCCTGGCGAAGGCGTGCGCGCGCTTGCGGTTGGGCTGGTCTTCGCCTTCCAGCGTGAGCGGATCGCCGACGATCATGCCTTGTGGCCGCCATTCCTTGTGCAGGCGGTCCAGCGCGTTCCAGTCCGGACCATTGCCGTGCACATCGACTACCGCAATGGCGCGCGCGCCGACACCCAGCGAACTGCCGATGGCCACGCCGATGCGGCGCGAGCCGACATCGAAGCCCAGCACCGTGCTACTGGTGGAAAGCATGCTGGCCTCAGGCACGACCGCTGTATCCGGTGACCAGGAACAGATCGACACCGATGCGCGAGCCGGCAAGCTGCCAGCGCTCGTCCAAGGGGGTTTCAAACAATACGGTGGCATCGGCCGGCACGGTCAGCCAGCTGTTGTCCGCCAGCTCCTGCTCCAGTTGCCCTTCGCCCCAACCGGCGCAACCGAGCGTGACCAGCGCATTGCGCGGACCGTCGCCACGGGCCATGGCCTCGAGGATGTCGCGGGAGGTCGTGAGATACAGACCATCAGCCACTTTCAGGCTGGAATCCCATGCCCTGGCATCGTCATGGATGACGAAACCGCGCTCGGTGTGCACAGGACCACCGTTGAGCACCGGCACGGCGCGCAGGTCGCCATCGTCGGTATCGATCTCCATCTGCGCGAACACGTCGCCCAAGGTGAAATCGGAGGCCTGGTTGACCAGCACGCCCATGGCACCGTTGCCATCGTGCTGGCAGATCAAGGCCACACTGCGGGCGAACAATGGGTCGACAAGTGATGGCAATGCCACCAGCAGGTGGTTGGACAGAGGGGGTGACAGCGCAGACATGTCTGCATTCTAACGGCTGCGGCCGCCCACCGCTGCGCAGCGGCGATAATCCAGGCTTCCCTGATGCGGAGATGCCGATGACCTACTACTGTGATTTCGCCCCGGGCCACCCCGTACATGGGCCGTACCACGAGCACGAGTATGGTTTCCCGCAGCGGGATGAACGCGAGCTTTTCGAGCGCCTGCTGCTGGAAATCAACCAGGCCGGATTGAGTTGGGAAACCATCCTGCGCAAGCGCGAAGGCTTCCGCAGCGCCTACAGTGGCTTTGATGTGGACGCGGTGGCTGCCTATGGCGAGGCGGATATCGCCCGCCTGCTGGCCGATGCCAGCATCATCCGCAACCGGCTCAAGGTGGCTGCGGCAATCCACAACGCGCAGGTGATCCAGGGCCTGCGCGCTTCCCATGGCGGCTTTGCGCAATGGCTGGACGCGCATCACCCCTTGAGCAAGGCCGACTGGGTGAAGCTGTTCAAGAAGACCTTCCGGTTTACTGGCGGCGAGATCACCGGTGAATTCCTGATGAGCCTGGGCTATCTGCCGGGCGCGCACCGGGAGGATTGCCCGGTAATGGTGAAGATTGCAGCGATTGGGCCGGCTTGGATGGGGCGGTAAAGCTTCGAGGTATGCGGGAGCTTGGGCTGAGGGCCAAGGCCAGAGCCAGGGCCAAGGCCAGGGCCAGAGCCAAAGCCAACGCCAACGCCAACGCCAACGCCAGAGCCAAAGCCAGAGCACCCCTCCCCGGCCCTCCCCTTCGCTACGCGAAAGGGAGGGGGAAGAGCGGCCTCCGCCAAGGCTTTGGCTTTGGCTTTGGCTTTGGCGTTGGCGTTGGCGTTGGCGTTGGCGTTGGCTTTCGCTTTGGCTCGGCCTTGGCCCCTCCCTTTCGCACAGCGAAGGGGAGGGTTCGGGAGGGGTGCTGTTGATCTTGATCCTGACCTTGATCCTGATCCTGCCCCTACCCTCGCCCCTGCCCCACCCATAAAAAAAACCGCCCCCAAAGGAGCGGCTTTTCAAATCATCCAACCCGCCAGACTCAGCGAACCTCGGCGATCTCCACGCCATCCAGACCCTGCGACAAGGTCTTGGCATCACCGCCCTGCGACAACTTGATGCGCAGGCGCACCTCGTTCTGCGAATCGGCATAACGCAAAGCGTCGTCGTAGCTGATCTCACCGGCCTGGTACAGCTCGAACAGGCTCTGGTCGAAGGTCTTCATGCCCAGCTGCACCGAATCCTTCATCACTTCCTTGAGCTTGTGCACTTCACCGTCACGGATGTAGTCCTGCACCAGCGGCGTGCCCAGCAGGATTTCCATCGCCACGCGGCGGCCCTTGCCGTCCGGGGTCGGGACCAGCTGCTGCGCGACCACGCCCTTCAGGTTCAACGACAAGTCCATCAGCAACTGGTTGCGCCGGTCTTCCGGGAAGAAGTTGATGATGCGGTCCATCGCCTGGTTGGCGTTGTTGGCGTGCAGGGTGGCCAGCACCAGGTGACCGGTTTCGGCGAATGCCACCGCGTGATCCATGCCCTCGCGGGTACGGATTTCGCCGATCATGATCACGTCCGGGGCCTGGCGCAGGGTGTTCTTCAGCGCCGCCTCCCAGCTGTCGGTATCGATGCCCACTTCACGCTGGGTGACGATGCAGCCCTCGTGCTTGTGCACGAATTCGATCGGGTCCTCGATGGTGATGATGTGACCGGTCGAGTTCTGGTTGCGATAGCCGATCATCGCTGCCAGCGAGGTCGACTTGCCGGTACCGGTGGCGCCGACGAACAGGATGATGCCGCGCTTGGTCATTGCCAGCGTCTTGATCACTGGCGGCAGGCTCAGCTCTTCCACGGTGGGAATGCGCGTCTCGATGCGACGCAACACCATGCCCACCTGGTTGCGCTGGTAGAAGCAGCTGACACGGAAACGACCGACGCCGGATACACCAATGGCGAAGTTGCATTCGTGGGTTTTTTCGAATTCCTCGCGCTGGGCCGGCGTCATCACGTTGAGCACCATGTCGCGGCTTTGCTGCGCCGTCAGTGGTGTCTGGGTGATCGGCGACAGCTTGCCGTTGACCTTCATCGACGGCGGCATGCCGGCGGTGATGAACAGGTCGGACGCCTTCTGGTGCGCCATCAGCTTGAGGAACGAGGTGAAATCAATAGTGCTCATGGGATGCTCCCTCGGAGCCGGGAATGGGGAATCGCAAATAGGGAATCGTCAAAGCCGGCGATCTGGGAACGGAGTCGGGAACTGCCACGGCTGTACCGACTCCCGACTCTCCATTCCCACTTCCCTGCTTACTCGAACAGACGCTTGTCCTTGGCGTATTCCTTGGCCTGGTTGCGGGTGATCAGGCTGCGCTTGACCAGATCCTGCAGGTTCTGGTCCAGGGTCTGCATGCCCACCTGCTGGCCGGTCTGGATGGCAGAGTACATCTGCGCCACCTTGTCTTCACGGATCAGGTTACGGATTGCCGGGGTTGCCACCATGATCTCGTGCGAGGCAATACGGCCACCGCCCACGCGCTTGAGCAGTGCCTGCGAAATCACCGCACGCAGCGACTCGGACAGCATCGAGCGCACCATCGGCTTTTCGCCGGCCGGGAACACGTCGATGATACGGTCGATGGTCTTGGCGGCCGAGCTGGTATGCAGGGTGCCGAACACCAGGTGGCCGGTTTCCGCCGCGGTCAACGCCAGGCGGATGGTTTCCAGGTCACGCAATTCGCCGACCAGGATGATGTCCGGGTCTTCACGCAAGGCCGAGCGCAGGGCTTCGTTGAAACCGTGCGTGTCGCGGTGCACTTCGCGCTGGTTGATCAGGCACTTCTGCGAGGTGTGCACGAATTCGATCGGGTCCTCGACGGTGAGGATATGGCCGTATTCGTTCTTGTTGATGTGGTCGATCATCGCCGCCAGCGTGGTCGACTTGCCCGAACCGGTCGGGCCGGTAACCAGGATCAAACCCTGCGGCTGCTCGATCAACTCACGGAAGATCGGCGGGCAGGCCAGGTCTTCCAGCGTCAGCACTTCCGAGGGAATGGTACGGAACACCGCACCGGCACCGCGGTTCTGGTTGAAGGCATTGACACGGAAGCGTGCCAGCGAGGGAATCTCGAACGAGAAGTCGACCTCGAGGAACTCTTCGTAATCGCGCCGCTGCTTGTCCGACATGATGTCGTACACCAGCGCGTGCACTTGTTTGTGGTCCAGCGCCGGGATGTTGATGCGGCGGACGTCACCGTCCACGCGGATCATCGGCGGCAGGCCGGCGGAAAGGTGTAAGTCCGAGGCCTTGTTCTTGACCGAGAACGCCAATAGTTCAGCGATATCCATACGCGCTCTGTCCCCTGCGTTGCGAGTATCTGTAAGGTGTTTCCCCTGGCGGGCAGTATAGCCTTCCCACGTAAGAGGTTGATGTTTTGCAAACCGTGTCTTTGGCCACCCTTCTGCAGCAGATCGACGCTGCTTCCAGCCCCTCCCGGGCCGTCCGCCTGCTGGCCGTTTCCAAGCTGCAGCCGGCCGCTGCGGTGGCCGCACTGGCCGCCCAAGGACAGCGCGCCTTTGGTGAAAACTATGTGCAGGAGGCCGCCGCCAAGATAGGCGAGCTGGCCGAACTGGGCCTGGAATGGCACCTGATCGGCCACCTGCAGTCCAACAAGGCCGAACTGGCCGCCCAGGTCTTCGACTGGGTGCAGACCGTGGACCGGGCCAAGCTGGTCACCGCCCTGGCCAAGGGCCGCCCATCCGCTCTGCCCCCCCTCAACGTGCTGATCCAGGTCAACATCGACGATGAAGACAGCAAGCACGGCTGCGCCCCGCCGCAGGTCGCCGGGCTGGCCGAGGCCATCGCCAGCGAACCCCGGCTGTGCCTTCGCGGGTTGATGGCGATCCCGGCGCCCTTCCCGGAGACCGCCAAGCGCCAGGCCGCGTTCGCACGGATGCAGGCCTTGTTTGCCGGCCTGGCCGCGCGGTACCCGCAGGTCGATACACTTTCGATGGGCATGAGCAGTGATTTTGCCGAGGCCATCGCCGCCGGCTCGACCATGGTCCGGGTCGGCACCGCCTTGTTCGGCCAACGCCCTTCCCCTTGATCGCACCGAGATTGGATTGATGACCAGCCCGCACGCCGACCTTCCCGACACCCAACTCCCCGACACCGACATCGCCTTCATCGGCGGCGGCAACATGGCCCGCAGCCTGATCGCCGGCTTGCTGCGGCGCGGCATGGCGGCTACCCGTATCCATGTGGCCGAGCCGGTCGCCGCCCTGCGTGAGGCACTGGCGCAGGACTTCGGCGTGCATACCTACAACGCTGCCGAAGCCGCCGCCGCTCATGCCGGTCTATGGCTGATGGCGGTCAAGCCGCAGGTGATGCGCTCCGTCTGCGAAGCGCTGAGCCCGATTGCCGCCAGCCAGCAACCGGTAGTCACCTCGATCGCCGCCGGCATCACCGCCGCGCAGCTCGAACGCTGGCTGGGTGGTGATCAGGCCATCGTCCGCGCCATGCCCAACACCCCTGCCCTGTTGGGTGCCGGCGTCACCGGCCTGTTCGCCAACCCGCGCGTCTCCGCCACCCAGCGCGCGCAGACCGAACAGCTCCTGGCCAGCGCCGGCCGCACCGTCTGGATCGACGACGAAGCACGGATGGACGCGGTGACCGCGGTCTCCGGCAGCGGCCCGGCCTATGTCTTCCTGCTGGCCGAGGCGATGGAAGCCGCGGCCCTCGAACAAGGCCTGCCCGCCGAAGCGGCACGCACGCTGGTGCTGGAAACCGTGCTCGGCGCCGCGCGCATGCTGACCGAAGCCGGCGAAGCCCCGGCCGAACTGCGCCGCCGTGTCACCTCGCCGGGCGGCACCACCCAGGCAGCCATCGAAACCTTCCAGGCCGGCGGCTTTGAAGCGCTGACGGCGAAGGCCATCGATGCCGCAGCGAAGCGTGGCAAGGAACTGTCTGCTGCGAACGATTGATCTAGGTTTCTTTCGCGCATGCATGATCGAGCCCTCGTAGATATCTGCCTCTAATAGCCCCTCTCCCCTTGCGGGAGAGGGGTTGGGGAGAGGGGAGCAAGGCGAAGCCTTGTAGCTTCCAAGCAATCTTGAAGCCTCCCACCCATCAACAAACACCGCAGCCCAGGAGCTCCACCATGCACCGGTTCGCCCTAACGCTGTCCTCCACCCTGCTACTGACCCTCGCCGCCTGCTCCGCGCAACAAGCCCCGCGCGCAGCTGTCATCCAGCAATCGCAGCCCAGCCATGCAGACCTCGGCAAGCTGCGCGTGCACTACAACCTGCTGCCGACGCTGGCCATGAACGACGCCGTCGCCCGCAGCTACCAGGTGCAGCGCGAAGCCGACCGCGCCCTGCTGGTGGTTGCCCTGCGTCAACTATCGCAAGGCAAAGAACTGCCAGCCGATGGCAGGGTGCAGGCCATCGCCACCGATCTCTCCGGCAAACGCCAACAGATTGACCTGCGTGCAGTGCGTACCGGCCCTTATACCGATCTGATCGGTGTACTCGACGCGCATCCGCGCGATCAACTGCGCGTGGACCTGCAGATCAGCGCTGACGCTGGTGCGGGAAACGTTCGCTTCGAACGAAATTTCTGAATCCCGCTGAAACAATAAGCATCGTCCTACCTGCAGTTTCAGCCCTGTATTTCCGGGCAGAAAACGCCTTGGGAAAAGCCCGCATTTCCTTTCCCAATCAATTCGATATGACACTGCCGTGATGTTCACTTCGCGGCCTGCAGTGCGCCTGTGTCGTGCCCGCGCACGTCTTAAAGTCAAATTGACATGGCTCTGTCGCAAACCATACTGACGCCCTTTCCAATTCCGCGCGCGCCCCAGAAATGCGGCCAGCGACGGCCAAAGTGACGTCCTTGCCAGCCGACAACTCCCCCTCTCCGTTGCTGCAGCTGCAAGGCTGGGGCATGAGCCGTGGCCAGCGCACCGTGCTGACCGCCATTGACCTGGACATCGGCGGCACCGGCATCATCGTGCTGATGGGCCCGGGCGGCACCGGCAAGTCGTCATTGCTGCAAGCGCTGTCCGGCCAGAGCAATGCACATGGCGAACGCTGGGGACGCCTGCTGTTCCAGGGGGCTCCGCTGGAGGCCGCGACGCAGCCCCCCGTATTGGTGCAGCAACACGCCCGCGAACTGGGCTTCAGCGTGCTGGAGAACCTCAGTGCGGCGCTGCGCCCGCAATGGGGCAACAAACCGCAGGCGCTTCGCGAAGAGATCGACGCACGCTTGCAGGCCCTCGGTGCCAGCGCCGTGGCCACCCATCTGCAGCAGCGCGTGATCGACCTTCCGCGCGGGCTGGCCCGGCAGGTCGCGCTCCTGCGCGCCGCCTTCAGCGGCAGCGCCCTGCTGTTGATCGACGAACCCACCAGCGAGCTGGAGCCGGCCGAGGCCGAAGCGGTACTCACCCTGATCGAACGCCTGTCCGCTGCACACTGCTGCCTGGTCAGCCTGCATCACCAAGGCCAGGCCCGACGCCTGGCTTCACGGGTGATCCTGTTGGCCGGCGGCAAGGTACAGGTCGATGCGCCGGTGGATGCGTTCTTTGCCAACAGTGGCCAACACCCGGTGCTGGCGCAGTTCCTGCGCACCGGCAGCTGCCATGTCCCGGCGCCTGATGCACGCATCGAGGAACTGGCTGAAGGTGTTGTCGTTCCTGCACCCGTTTTCATCGCTGAAAAGTCCCCACCCCGCCCTTCCACGCCAGCGCTCGAAGCCCCTCGTCCTGCGTCTGTGCCAATGTCGACACCCGCACCGGTCAGCCTGTCTGCCACACCCTCACGCCGCGGCCCCAATGGCTTCCACTGGCTGGTGCCGGGCAAGCTCGCCGGCTGCCCGATGCCTGGCGTGGTATTCGCCATCGATCACGACCTGGCGTTGCTGCGTGGCATGGGCGTCACCGTGCTGGTCAACCTGACCGAACGCGAGATGCCGGCCGAGCGGCTGGCTCCCTACGGGCTGCGCAGCTATCACCTGGGCATCGTTGACCGCGGTGCACCGCCGCTGTTGTGGGCCAAGCTGCTGCTCGCCAAGATCGAGGTGATGCTGCGCGAAGGCGAAGTCGTCGCCGTGCACTGCCTGGCCGGTCTCGGCCGCACCGGCATGGTGCTGGCCGCGTGGCTGATCCGCGAAGGGCTCACCGCCGATGAAGCGCTGCGCCGCCTGCGCACGCTGGACCCGGGCTTCGTGCAGTCGCAGGAGCAGGAAGACCTGCTGCATGCGCTGGAAGAAAACCTGCTGATCCGCGCCTGCGACTGATCAAACCCTGAGTGATGCCGGGTCGCATTGCGGCCTGCGGGCATCGCTTTTCCTTTTCTCCCCCTTCCGCAAGGATTCCCCCATGTCGCTCGACACCACCCTGCAGCAATCCGTTGCCTCCATTCCCGAATGCGTGGCCGCCGGCTACGTCGATATCAGCTCCGGTATGTTGCTGTCGGTACGCACCGTGGATTCGCACCCGCGCGAAGTGCTGGACCTGGTCGCCGCCGCCACTGCCGACCTGTACCAGGGCCCGAACATCCGCAGCATCGAGCAGATGTTCCGCCGTGCACGCGGCCTGGAAGAGCAGGAAGGCGCGCACTATTTCCAGGAAATCATCGTCAACAGCGAGAACCTGATCCACATCTTCATGCGCGGCAAGCGCTACCCCGACTATGTGATGGTGTTCGTCTGCCGCCGCACCGCCAACCTCGGCATGGCACTGACCCGCTCGCGCCTGGCGATGCCGCTGATCGAAGCGGAAATCTGATCCATCCGGGCCACGCACTGTGGCCCGGGCAGCAACCGCTGCTGGCGTGTCGTCCGATACCCGGCAGCTTGCCGATCCGGTCGCGCAACGCTAGCCCACGCGTTGCGGACCCTCGCCTTGCTGGCCCAGCACATCCTGCGGATTCAGCAGGCCACAGCGCTTCAGCGACAGGCAGCCACAGCCGATGCAATCGCTGAGCTGGTCACGCATGAACTGGAGCGTTGCGATGCGCTCGTCCAGTTCCTTGCGCCAGCGCGCCGACATCCGCGCCCAATCGGCCTTGCTCGGCGCGCGTCCTTCCGGCAATTCCGCCAGACGCTCGGCCACTGCCTGCAGCGGCATGCCCACACGCTGTGCGGCCTGGATCAGTGCCAAACGCCGCAGCACATCACTCTGGAAGCGCCGCTGGTTGCCAGCGGTGCGCTGGCTCTGGATCAGCCCCTTGCGCTCATAGAAGTGCAAGGCCGACACCGCGACCCCGCTGCGCCTTGCGACTTCCCCTACACTCAGTTCCCGCGTGGACATCACTTGACCTGAACCATGGTTGAGGTGTGATGCTGCACGCCCCCCAGCCGCAACTCAAGCAGCAACGTCGCATCATGAGTTCTTCAAGCATCGCGCCAGCAGCACCGGCCAGCAGCTCCATCCTCGCCCCACAATACCGCGCCACCACCTTCGGTATGGTCGCGCTGATCTCGCTGATCGCCTTCGAGGCGCTGGCCGTGGCGGCCGCGATGCCCAGCGTGGCTGAAGCATTGGATGGCCTGCGCCTGTACGCGCTGGCCTTCGGCGGCGCATTGGCCACCAGCGTGATCGGCATGACCCTGGCCGGCCGCATGTGCGACCAGCAAGGCCCGGCGCGGCCGTTGTGGCTGGGCCTGGGCAGCTTCCTGGTTGGTCTGCTGCTGGCCGGTCTGGCGCCGCGCATGGACGTATTGATCGTCGGCCGCCTGCTGCAGGGCGTCGGCATCGGCGCGATTTCGGTGTCGCTGTATGTGCTGGTCGCGCGCACTTATCCGGAAGCGCTGCGGCCCAAGGTGTTCGCCGCCTTCTCTGCTGGCTGGGTGGTGCCTTCGCTGATCGGCCCCGGCCTGAGCGGGCTGATCGTGCAACACCTGAGCTGGCGCTGGGTCTTCCTCATCGTGCCGGTGCTGGCCTTGCCGGCGGCCTGGCTGCTGTTGCCGGCACTGCGCAGCACCCACACCAGCATCCGCCGTGATCTCGAGCGGCGGCCGGTGGTGCGCTGGGCGATAGGCACGGCGCTGGCCGCGCTGTTGCTGTATGTCGGCGGACAGCTGCAAGGCATGCAGGCGTTGGCGGTGATGGCAGCGGCGGTGGCTGCACTGATCTTCTGCGCCCGCCATCTGCTGCCGGGCGGCACCCTGCTGCTGCGCCGCGGCCTGCCCAGCGTGATTGCCTTGCGCGGCATTGCCGCCTCGGCCTTCTTTGGCACCGAAGCCTTCCTGCCACTGCTGCTGCAGCGCGAGCGCGACCTGTCGCCGCTGTGGGCCGGCGCGGCGCTCAGCCTGGGCGCGCTGGGCTGGTTCTCCGGCTCATGGCTGCAAGGCCACCAGCACTTCGGCTGGCGACGCACGCACATGCTGCAGGCCGGCACCTGGTTGATGCTGGCCGGTCTGCTGGTGAGCGTGCTTACCCTGTACCCGGGCGTGCCCTTGATGCTGGCGCTCGCGGGCTGGGCATTGACCGGGCTGGGCATGGGCCTGATCTACCCCAGCCTGTCCGTGCTGACCTTGTCGCTGTCGGCACCGCACGAGCAAGGTGCCAACAGCTCGGCCCTGCAGCTGAGCGAAGGCATCGCGGTCGCCTCCACGCTGGCGATCTCCGGCTCGCTGTTCGCCGCAACCGTTGGCGGCAATGAAACCAGCGGCTACCTGCTGTGCTTCGTGGTGACGCTGCTGTTGGCCGGATTGGCAACCGTGGTCGGGCGCCGGATTGCTTGAGCAACGCCTGCTGAGCGACATCGGCTGAGCCACCTCAGCCGCTCGGCGCAGGCCAAGCAGCATTGGACAAGGCAAGCGCGGACACGCGCGGGCTGCACCCTGCAGCCCGGCAATGTTTCAGTGCGCAGCGTCCACGCCTTCCACTTCCAGCAGATCCTTGCGCAGGATGCGGCGCACTTCCAGCACCGCTTCCGGCGTTTCCTGCACGCTGTGGCCGGACACGATCACCTTCTCCGACAGCGCGCCATCCAGATGCGCGCTCCAGTACGGCACCAGCCCATCATCGGACTCGGCGGTCGGTACCTCGGCTTTGCGCTTGGCGATGATGGAGTGGTACTTCAGGCCCGGCTGGATCGGCAGTGCCGAGGACGCCTCGATGAAGGGATCGCTGGCCTTCAGGTTCTCGATGCTGTTGGTGATCACCGGTTCCTTGGGCTTCTTGCCATCGGTTTCACCCGGGTCCTGCAGCGCCATGAAGGCGTCTCCAAAGGCACCCAGAATCGTCAGCGGCAAGCGCACCAGCCTGCCGATCAAACGGCCCAGCCGGTTGCCGGCCGCATCCGTGCCCTTGTGCGGTGAGGCCAGGAAGATCGCCCGCTCCACGTTCGGCTGCGGGGTGAAGTGCAGCACCGGCCCGAGCTTGGCTTCCACCCGCGCCAAACGCTCGCCTTGCAGGTTGTAACGCCTGCGGGTGTTGTCCCACAGCACCTCGCCGGAGTCGCTGAGCATCAGGCGCGCGATCACGCCGCCCATGCTGTGTCCAATGAACACCATGTCATGCGATGCCGGCGCCGTGCCCTTGGGGTCGAAGTGATGCAGCGTGCTGTTGAAGGCCTTGCTGATGGTGTAGCGGTTCAAGGCGATCGGCGCATTGGTCGGGTAGTACACCGACCACACCTGGTAATGCTCGCGCATTTCCTCGTCGCCCATGATCTCGTTGGCCAGGTTCACCCAGGCCTCCGGGCTGCTGGCCAGGCCGTGCAACATGAAGATGATGCGCTTGTTTGGATCGTAGGGCTGCATCAGGTAGATATGCGGCTCGCGGATGCCTTCACCACGGCCAAACAAGGTGCGCAGTGACTCGGTGGCAAACCCGGACTGGGCAAGCCACAGACCATAGGCGGCGGTGAAATTGGCCGCCAACGGCACTTCCTGGCCATGCATCTGGATGCTGGTGAGGTCGGGCGAATAGGCCTGCAGCTGCACATGGCGGGTAGCCAGTACCTCTTCCAAGGTGTTGCCGCTGAAGTTCAGCACAGCGGTGGCATTGATCGCCGGCATCTCGCTGTAGACCGGCAGCTGCTGGTTGCGCTCCTCCACTTCCAGCGCCTGCGCCAGCGTTGGTGCTTCCATCATCGCCACCAGCTCGGCACCAAAGCCATCGCGGCGATACGAGCTACGCAGGCCAGCAAAGCTCACCGAGGACGCCGCTACCAGTTGCTTGGGCACACCTTCAAGCTTGAGCCCGTCGAACTGCGAACTGATGGTCCAGTCATCCACCTGCACCGGCAGGTTGATGTCCTCGCCTTCCAGCGCGCGCGCGCGGGTGCGCTGGAACACCACCGAAGCGGCCTGCTCGGTGGCGTAGTTGTAGTAATCCCGCACCTGGGTCAGTCGATCTTCCAGAGCGCGTTGCGCCGGGCTGCGACCGCTGAAGAACAGGTACAGATAGGAATAGCGCGCGGTTTCCAGCCAGGCATTCAAGGCCGCCGGCGGCAACTCGATGGGCTCATTGCCCTTGGCCTTGGGGGTGAGCGCCAAGGCTTCCTGCATCCACAGCTCGGCCAGCGTGGACAGGCGCTGCTCGGACTGCAGGCCGTCATTGGTGGTGACCGTCTGCCGGCAAGCGGGCAGGTCCTTGCTGCAATCACTGTCGGTCAAACCAATCACCGACAGCGACTCCTGCGACAAGGCACTGAGCTTGCCGGTGCTGAGGATGTCGCCACGTTTCTGCATTACATAGTCGGTATTGCTCACCGACTTCATCTTCACCATCGCGCAACCGCTGGACAGCAGCAGCGCCAGTACCGCGACTACCGGCACCAGCCGGCGTATCCATGTCTGCGGGGTGTGGGTCATGGGTCAGTTCCTGGGGCGGGAATGCCGGGCACGCCAGCGCGTATCCGGGAAGAAAAATCAGCTACATCGCCTGCGTCACGGGCACGCTGGGTGATGCGCCCGGCTTGCCGCAACTGGGCCAGCGGCACCCCCGGGGTCAGCCCGCCGACATCCTCGGCATACTCGGCCAGATAGCCGGAGGCCAGCAAGCGGTAATCCAGCGGCAGCTTGGGCTGGATGCGACGCATCAGCTCGAACACCACCGTGGTGCAGTTGCTGGTCAGCGTGTTGTAGAAACGCGGCGCCTGTTCCAGCTGCTGCGCGCGGTCCACGTAGAAACGCAGCAGATCGCGCATTTTGTCCGGGCTCAGCCCATGCAGGCGGTACAGATAGACATCCTCGCCACGCACATTGCTGCGCGTCAACACGATGTCGCGCTCATCCGAGGCCACCAGCACCGACTCGAACTTGCGGAAGAAGCCCCCCAGCGCCGAGAACGACTCGCCCTGCTCCTTGCGGATTTCCAGCGAGAACACCAGCTGGCGGCCGTCGGCAAAGCCGAAGGAAACCAGGGTGTGGGCAATGGCCGGCCCCATCCAGTAGGACAGGATCATGTCCACCGATTGCACCTGCGACAGATCGTATTCGCGCGCCTCCCAGCGCACGTCGTAGTCGGTCTTGCTGCGCCAATGGAAGTTGCGCACGTTGTCGATGATCAGGCGGTCGCCCTCGATGCGTGCATGCAGCGGCTGCGCCACGTCATCGGCCCAGGCCCGGTCCTGCCGCGGGTCGATCGTCGCCCACCAGATCAGCATCACCGCGAACAGCGCCCCAAACACCGCCAGCGAATGCCAGCGCCGCACCGGCCCGAAGCCCGCGCGGATCGCCCAGATACTGGGCACGCACCAGACCAGGATCGCCACGACCTTGGCCACCACATTGCCGGGGAACTGATACCACAGCGCGAACCCGCCCCAGATACCGATGCACAGGCACAGCAACGCCAACAGGACCCGACCGACGCCACGCACCACACTGAGCAGACGCCGCTTCCCTACATTCACCACTTCACTCTCCTGAAAGACCCAACGGCCCCGCAAGCGCACCGCGCCCAGCCGGAACCACCGCGAACTGAATGGGCCGCCAGCGACCCGCGGCAAAGATAGCCTGCCGGACGTGGAAAGCGGAGTGAAACAATCAAAAAGCCAACTGAAGCGCAAAGCCGTTCATTTAGACGGCCGGCCAGACGAACAAGCAGATAACCCCGTAGCCCCGTAGCCCGGGTAAGCGCAGCGCACCCGGGGCCGCTGGCACATGAGCTCGCACGACCACCAGCCCCAACCTCCCGGTTTGGGGGAGCGGGGGGGGGGGGGGGGGGGGGGGGGGGCGGGGGGGGCGCGGCTGGGGTGGGGGAGCCCGCGCCGCGTCCGCGGCTCGG
>NZ_JBRREA010000028.1:0-58402 GCF_056759975.1 Stenotrophomonas sp. STEN031 | reverse complement strand
GCATGGGGCATTCCCGGTAAGGCCCCTGCCGGGCATGGCTCGGCACTACAGGGGCTGCTTTCCCGGTAAAGCCTCTGCCGAGCATGGCTCGGCACTACAGGGGATGCTTTGCCGGTAAAGCCTCTGCCGAGCATGGCTCGGCACTACAGGGGATGCTTTGCCGGTAAGGCCTCTGCCGAGCGTGGCTCGGCACTACAGGTTCCGCTTTGTCGGTAACGCCCCTGCCGAGCATGGCTCGGCACTACAGGAGCGGCCTTCAGCCTTGCTTGCGGACGATGGCCATGGCGATTTCCAGCGACTGCTCGTAGTTCAGGCGCGGGTCCACACTGGAACGGTAGGCACGCTCCAGATCGCGCTCGGTGAGCTCACGCGCGCCACCAGTGCACTCGGTGACATCCTCGCCGGTCAGCTCCAGGTGCACGCCACCCAAGCGCGTACCGGCGGCGGCGTGCAGGTCGAAGGACATCTCCACCTCGCTGCGGATGTTGTCGAAACGACGGGTCTTGTAACCGTTGCTGGTGCTCTCGGTATTGCCATGCATCGCATCGCAGACCCACAACACGCGGCGGCCATCACGCTTGATCGCCTCCAGCAGGGGCGGCAGCTTGTCGGCAATCTGCGCTGCACCCATGCGATGGATGAAACTCAGCCGGCCCGGCTCGTCGTCCGGGTTCAGCACGTCGATCAAACGCAGCAGCTGATCCGGCTGTACCGAAGGCCCCACCTTGATCGCGATCGGGTTGCGCACGCCGCGCAGGTACTCCACGTGGGCGCCATCCAGCGCCGCGGTGCGCATGCCGATCCACGGATAGTGCGTGCTCAGGTTGAACCAGCCGCTCTGGCGCGGCACCTGCCGGGTCAGCGCCTGCTCGTAGGGCAGCAGCAAGGCCTCGTGCGAGGTGTAGAAGTCGACGCGGTTGAGGTTGTGCACCTGGGAGCCCGACAAGGTCTCCATGAAACGCACCGCATCACCGATCGAGGCCACCATCTCCTGGTACTCCTCGGCCAGTGGCGAGCAGCGCATCCACGCAAGGTTCCAGTATTCGGGATGATGCAGGTCGGCGAAGCCGCCATCGATCAGCGCCCGCACGAAGTTCATCGTCAGCGCCGAGCGCGAATGCGCGGTGATCATCCGCTGCGGGTCCGGCACGCGCGCAGCTTCGGTGAAGGCCGGCGCATTGATCACATCGCCGCGATAGCTCGGCAAGGTCACGCCGTCACGGGTTTCGGTATCGGCCGAACGCGGCTTGGCGTACTGGCCAGCAAAGCGCCCCACCCGGATCACCGGCGTGCGCAGGCCGTGCACCAGCACCAGGCTCATCTGCAGCAGCACCTTGAGCCGGTTGGAAATCGTCCCGGATTCGCAGTCGGCGAAGTTCTCCGCGCAGTCGCCGCCCTGCAGCAGGAATCGCTTGCCTTCCTGCGCCTCGGCCAGCTGCTGCTTGAGCGCGAAGATCTCCCAGGACGTCACCAGCGGCGGCAGCTGGCGCAGTTCGCCCAACGCCGCCTCCAACGCCTGCGGATCGGGATAGGTCGGCATCTGCAGCGCAGGCCTGCCTCGCCAGCTGTCCGGCGCCCAACTGCTGGCGGTGGCGACGGATGACGGGGAAGAGAAAGCGTTCATGCAGATACCAGTTGTCGAATTCAAAGAGTCAGATCAATCGTTTTTTACGGGTGCGCAGGCCGACGTACAGCGCCCAGCCGGCGAGCAGCACAAACCACACCAGGCTCCACATCGGCATGCTCAGGCCAAGGAAGGTCCAATCGATGTTGCCGCAGTCACCGGTGCCGGTCAGCACGGTACGGAACACCTCGAACGGCCCCATGGTCTCAGCCAGGAAGCTCAGCGGCGGGCCACAGCTGCTGCCCAGGTCCTTGGGTAGCAATTGCACGTAGACATGGCGCCCGGCAATGCCAGCGCCGACCAGCGCCGCCAGCAGCGTCAGCACGCCGTAACCGGCGCGTCCACCGCGGCTGGCAGGGCCGTGCATGGCACCAAACAGGAACAGCACGCCGACGGCGGCGAACGCGATGCGTTGGTAGATGCACAGCGGGCACGGCTCCAGCCCCATCTGGATCTGCATGTAGATCGCAAAGGCCAGCAAGCCGGCGCAGATCAGGAAGCCCAGCAGGCACTCCGCGCGGAAACTCCAACGCAAGGGGTTCATCGCATCATTCCGGAATAGACAATGCAGCAAGAGTAGCAGGCCGCCCGCGCGCGATCAGCAGTGATCGCAGCTGAAACCACCCAAACAGAAAGCCCGGCATTGGCCGGGCTTCTGTTGCATCCGTCGATGGATGGAAGTGCGCGATTACTCGGCGACTTCTTCCGCCAAGGCGGCCGGACGGTCCACCAGCTCGACGTAGGCCATCGGTGCATTGTCGCCAGCGCGGAAGCCGCACTTCAGCAGACGCAGGTAGCCACCCGGACGACCGGCGTAGCGCGGGCCCAGGATGGTGAACAGGTTGCCCACGGCTTCCTTGTCACGCAGGCGGGCGAAGGCCAGGCGGCGGTTGGCAACCGAATCAACCTTGGCCAGGGTGATCAGCGGCTCGGCAACGCGGCGCAGTTCCTTGGCCTTCGGCAGGGTGGTCTTGATCAGCTCGTGCTTGAACAGCGAGGCAGCCATGTTCTTGAACATTGCTTCGCGGTGGGCGCTGGTGCGGCTGAACTTACGGCCAGACTTCTGGTGACGCATGGTGATATTCCTTGATTAATGATGAGACGTTGGACTTCGTTGTCGCCATCCTGGCGCTGTAAGTGGACTGCGGATGGTCCTGGTCGCCCGTCCTGGACGACCGGCATCGCGGTCTTGATCAACCGTCGACGCGGGTACTGCTGAAACAATATTCCCCCGCATGGTCGCCCATGCGGGGGAACAGGTATTGCTATCAACCAAGCATGCCGTGAGCGGCGACACCGGCCGGCGGCCAGTTCTCCAGCTTCATGCCAAGCGACAGGCCACGCTGGGCCAGCACTTCCTTGATCTCGGTCAGCGACTTCTTGCCGAGGTTCGGGGTCTTGAGCAGCTCCACTTCGGTCTTCTGGATCAGATCACCGATGTAGTAGATGCTCTCGGCCTTCAGGCAGTTGGCCGAACGCACGGTCAGCTCCAGGTCGTCGATCGGGCGCAACAGCACCGGATCCACGCCGTTGTTGGCCGGCTTGGCTGCACCGCGGTCGCGGTGGGTGAAATCACCGAACACCGACAGCTGATCGCTGAGGATGTCGGCCGCGGTGCGGACAGCTTCCTCGGCGTCGATCGTGCCGTTGGTTTCGATATCAATGACCAGCTTGTCCAGATCGGTGCGCTGCTCGACGCGAGCGGCTTCCACCGCATAAGCGACGCGGCGGACCGGCGAGAACGAAGCGTCAAGCACCAGACGACCAATCGCACGCGATTCTTCATCCGGACGACGACGTGCGGCAGCCGGCTGGTAGCCGAAGCCACGCTCGACCTTCAGACGCATGTTGATCGCAGTGTCCTTGGTCAGGTTGCAGATCACATGGTCGCCGTTGATCACTTCGACGTTGTGGTCAACCTTGATGTCGGCAGCGGTGACAACACCCGGACCCTGCTTGGACAGGGAAACGGTGGCGCTGTCGCCGGTGTGCATACGGATCGCCACGTCCTTCAGGTTCAGCAGGACGTCAAGCACGTCTTCCTGCAGGCCTTCCAGAGTGGTGTACTCGTGCAGCACGCCGTCGATCTCGACTTCGGTAATGGCGAAGCCCGGGATGGACGACAGCAGCACGCGACGCAGGGCGTTGCCCAGCGTATGCCCGTAACCACGCTCCAAGGGTTCGATCACGACCTTGGCGCGGGTCTCGGTAAGGCGTTCGATCTGCGGACCGCGAGGACGCAGAACCTGGTTTGCGGTAACCGTCATGTTGCGGGTTCTCCTGCGAACCTCCGGTGCAACCCGGAGGTTCTCCATTGTGAATTACTTCGAATACAACTCGACGATCAGCGCTTCGTTGATATCCGCAGGCAGGTCCGCACGATCCGGAACGGCCTTGAAGACGCCGCTGAACTTCTTCGAATCGACTTCGACCCACGACGGGCTGAGGTCGTGCTGCTCGGCAACGACCAGGGCTTCCTGGACGCGCAGCTGCTTGGCAGCCTTCTCGGACAGTGCAATCGCGTCACCGGCCTTGATCTGGTACGAAGCCAGGTTGACCGACTTGCCATTGACCGTGACGCCGCGGTGCGAGACCAGCTGACGGGCAGCCGGACGGGTCACTGCGAAGCCCATGCGGTAGACGACGTTGTCCAGACGGGTTTCCAACAACTGCAGCAGGTTCTCGCCGGTGTTGCCCTTCTTGGTCGAGGCCTTCTTGTAGTAGTTGCGGAACTGACGCTCCAGCAGACCGTAGATACGCTTGACCTTCTGCTTTTCGCGCAGCTGGGTGGCGTAGTCGGACAGCTTGCCCTTGCGGGCAGTGGCGCCGTGCTGGCCGGGCTTCTGCTCCAGCTTGCACTTGGAATCCAACGCGCGGGCCGGGCTCTTCAGGGAGAGGTCGGCGCCTTCGCGGCGGGCGAGCTTACAGGTAGGACCGATATAACGAGCCATTTCTTATCGCTCCTTTAGACGCGACGCTTCTTCGGCGGACGGCACCCGTTGTGCGGGATTGGCGTCACGTCGATGATGTTGGTGATCTTGTAGCCGACGTTGTTCAACGAACGTACGGCCGACTCACGGCCCGGACCCGGACCCTTGATGCGGACTTCCAGCGACTTCAGGCCGTAATCCAGCGCAGCCTTGCCAGCCTTTTCGGCGGCAACCTGTGCGGCGAACGGAGTCGACTTACGCGAACCACGGAAGCCAGCGCCACCGGAGGTCGCCCAGGACAGTGCATTGCCCTGACGGTCGGTGATGGTCACGATGGTGTTGTTGAACGAAGCGTGGACGTGGGCAACGCCATCAGTGATGACGCGCTTGATCTTCTTCTTGGTTTTTGCAGCAGCGGGCTTAGCCATTATCTAGGTCCCTTACTTCTTCAGAGCCTTGCGCGGACCCTTACGGGTACGAGCATTGGTCTTGGTGCGCTGACCACGCAGCGGGAGACCACGACGGTGACGCAGGCCGCGATAGCAGCCCAGGTCCATCAGGCGCTTGATGGCAATGCCGATTTCGCGACGCAGATCGCCTTCAACGATGTACTTGCCCACTTCCAGGCGCAGACGATCGATTTCCGGCTCCGACAGGTCGCGGATCTTGGTGGTCGAAGCAACGCCTGCGACTTCGCAGACCTTCTTCGAACGGGTACGGCCGATGCCGTAAATGCTTTGCAACCCGACCCAGACGTGCTTCTGGGCTGGCAGGTTGACGCCTGCAATACGCGCCATGACGCGGTTCTCCAGCTGAGTGATGGCCGACTGCGCACCACGAGGCGCGCCAATCCGGCAGGATGGATCAAAAAAGTGAACTAGCGATACTAACAAGGTCTCGGTTTGCTTTGAAGTCGTGGAACGCAACGTTCCACAGACCCGGCGTGGGGAGTGTGCCCATGCTCCGGCGCCGGATGTGCCTGGCAAGGAGAGTGATCTCCGAGCCGCCCGCGCTACTCCCGCGCGGAACAACCACATCACACCCCCACCCGAAACCGCTGCAGGGGCCGCCCTTCTGTTTGGAAAGCCGCCCCGGGAACCGGAGCGGGTTTCTCGCTATGAAGCGGAAAGTATAACCGGTGAATCAGCCGCGTGCAAAACCGCCGCGGTTGCCGCCCTTCAGGTTGGCCTTCTTCAACAGGCTTTCGTACTGGTGCGACATCAGGTGTGCCTGCACCTGGGCGATGAAGTCCATCACCACCACCACCACGATCAGCAGCGAGGTGCCGCCGAAGTAGAAGGAGGCATTGAGCTGGGTGCGCATGATTTCCGGCAGCAGGCAGACGATCACCAGGTACAGCGAGCCGGCGGCGGTCAGGCGGGTCAGCACGGCATCGATGTACTCGGCCGTGGCCTTGCCCGGACGAATACCCGGGATCAGCGCGCCCGACTTCTTCAGGTTGTCGGCGGTTTCCTGCGAGTTGAACACCAGCGCGGTGTAGAAGAACGCAAAGCCGGTGATCAGCGCAGCGAACACGATCATGTGCAGCGGCTCGCCCGGGCCCAGTGCGTTGGCCACCTTCTGCAGCCAGGTAGCCGAGCTGGCCTGGCCGGACCACATTGCCAGCGTGGCCGGGAAAGCCAGGATGCTGGAGGCGAAGATCGCCGGGATCACACCTGCCATGTTCAGCTTCAGCGGCAGGAACGAGGTCTGGTTCATGTAGGCATTACGGCCCCCCTGGCGGCGGGCGTAATTGACGGTGATGCGGCGCTGGCCGCGCTCGACGAACACCACGAAGTAGGTGAAGGCCAGCACCACCAGCACGATGATCAGCAACGAAATGAAGCTCATGTTGCCGTCACGGTAAGCCTCGACGGTGTGGATCACGGCGGCCGGCAGGCCTGCCACGATGCCGGCGAAGATGATCAGCGACACACCGTTGCCGATGCCGCGCTCGGTCACCTGCTCACCCACCCACATCAGGAAGATGGTGCCTGCGGTCAACGCCACGATGGCGGTCAACACGAAGCCCATGCCCGGCGCATACACCACCGGTGCACCGCCCGGCGACACCTGGTTCTGCAGTGCCAGCGCGATACTACCGCCCTGCACTACCGCCAGGAGCACCGCGCCGATGCGCGAATACTGCGTGATCTTGCGACGGCCGGACTCACCTTCCTTCTGCATGGCCTTCAGGGCCGGGAAGATGTGCACCGCCAGCTGCATCACGATGGATGCCGAGATATACGGCATCACGTTCAACGCGAAGATGCTGAAACGGTGCAGAGCGCCGCCCGAGAACATGTTGAACATGTCCACGATACCGCCGCCCTGCGCCTGCATGAGCGCAAGCATGGCATCGGGATTGACGCCCGGCACCGGCACATAACAGCCGATGCGATAGACGAGCAATGCCCCAAGTACGAACAACAGGCGTTGGCGAAGTTCAGTGAACTTGCCCGCCCCTGCCGCGAGGTTACCGATGCCAGCTTGCGCCATGTTTCAGTTACTCCTGTACGCTGCCGCCGGCAGCTTCGATCGCGGCCTTGGCGCCAGCAGTGGCAGCAACACCCTTCAGGATGAACGCCTTGCTCAGCTCGCCCTTCAGGACGATCTTGACCTTCTTTGCAGCAGCCGGGATCAGCTTGGCTGCACGCAGTGCGGCCAGGTCGATCTCACCGGCTTCCAGGCGATCAAGGTGGTAGGACAGCACTTCTGCGGTGTCCTTGGCCTTGTGCGAGAAAAAGCCGATCTTCGGCAGACGACGCTGCATCGGGGTCTGGCCGCCTTCGAAGCCAGCCTTGATCTTGCCGCCACCCTTACGGGCGAACGAACCCTTGTGGCCGCGGCCGCAGGTCTTGCCCAGGCCGGAGCCGATACCACGACCGACGCGGGTACGCTCGGTACGGGCGCCCGGTGCCGGGCTCAGTTCATTGAGACGCATAGTCATGGTCGATTACTCCTCAACCTGGACGAGGTACTGAACCTTGTTGATCAGACCGCGAACCTGCGGGCTGTCCTTCAGTTCACGCACATCATTGAGCTTGTTCAGGCCCAGGGCACGCACCGACAGGCGGTGACGCGACTGGGTGCCACGCAGGCCGCGCACCAGGCGCACCTTCACGGTCTTGACGGTTTCATTAGCCATGGTTCAGATCCTCCACCTTCTTGCCGCGCTTGGCAGCAATACGGGCCGGGGACTGTGCACCGGCCAGACCCTTCAGGGTGGCGCGAACCAGATTGATCGGGTTACGCGAACCGGTGGCCTTGGCCAGAACGTTCTTCACGCCCACGGCTTCCAGCACGGCACGCATGGCACCGCCGGCGATGACGCCCGTACCTTCCGAAGCCGGCTGCATGAACACGCGAGCTGCGCCGTGACCATCCTTGATGGTGTGCCACAGGGTGCCGTTGTTCAGATCAACGCTGACCTGGTTCTTGCGAGCCTGCTCCATCGACTTCTGGATGGCGACCGGCACTTCGCGCGCCTTGCCATAACCGAAACCGACCTTGCCTTCGCCATCACCGACCACGGTCAGTGCGGTGAAGGTGAACTGGCGGCCGCCCTTGACGGTCTTGCTGACGCGGTTGACCGCAACCAGCTTTTCGATCATGCCGTCGTCGATTTTCTCTTCGCGGTTACGGTCGCGATCGCGACCCCGCTGCTGACGCTCTTCTGCCATTTCGATTCCTTGATTGATTGGGTATGTACGGCTCGAAGCCGCTTATGGTTGTGAAATGAAGCGTTGTTTCACCCAGCGCTGCATAAGAACGAAAGGCGCCCGGTACAAACCCGTACCGGCAGGCAGGCGGAAAGGGGCCAAAGGCCCCTTCCCTGTTTTGCTTAGAACTGCAGGCCGCCTTCGCGGGCAGCGTCAGCCAGAGCCTTGATGCGACCGTGGTAGCGGTAGCCCGAGCGGTCGAAAGCGACCTTCTCGATGCCGGCAGCCTTGGCGCGCTCTGCAATCATCTTGCCAACCTTGGCGGCGGCATCGATGTTCTTGCCGTTCTTCAGGCCTTCCTTCACTTCAGCCTGGGCAGTGTTGGCAGCAGCCAGCACCTTGGAGCCATCGGCGGTGAAGACCTGTGCGTACAGGTGCTGACCGGTGCGCAGCACCGACAGACGAGCCACGCCCAGGGTACGGATGTGCGAACGGGTCGACTTGGCGCGACGCAGACGGGCGATGTTCTTGTTCATGTTCTTTATCCTCGAAAGCTGAAAACCTAGGAATTAGGCCTTCTTGGCTTCCTTGCGAATGATGACTTCACCGGCGTACTTCACACCCTTGCCCTTGTAGGGCTCCGGCGGACGGTAGCCGCGGATCTTGGCGGCAACTTCACCGACGACCTGCTTGTCAGCGCCCTGCACCAGAATTTCGGTCTGGGTCGGGGTCGACAGGGTGATGCCTTCCGGCGCCACGAACACGACAGGGTGGGAGAAGCCCAGCGACAGGTTCAGGTCCTTGCCCTGCATGGCAGCGCGGTAACCCACGCCGACCAGCTCCAGCTTGCGCTCGAAGCCTTCGGACACGCCCTGCACCATGTTGGCCAGGATCGAACGCACGGTGCCGGTCAGCGCGTCGAAGGTGATGTCCTTCGGGCTCAGCGTGGCAACGCCGTTGTCGAGAGTGATTTCAACGCCAGCGGCCTTGTTCAGCGACAGGGCGCCCTTCGGGCCCTTCACGCTCACAACTTCCGGCTGGATGGTCAGTTCAACGCCCTTGGGCAGGTTGATCGGCTTCTTGGCTACGCGGGACATAGTGGACTCCTTCCCTTAAGCCACGAAGCACAGGACTTCGCCGCCGACGCCCAACTGGCGCGCCTGCGCATCAGTCATGATGCCCTTGGAGGTGGAAATGATGGCGACGCCCAGGCCGTTCAGGACCTTCGGCAGCTCGGACTTGCCACGGTACTGGCGCAGGCCCGAACGCGAGAAGCGCTTCAGGGTCGCGATGACCGGCTTGCCTTCGAAATACTTCAGGACGATTTCAAGCTCGGCCTTGTTGTTTTCGATGTTGTTGACGCGCAGGTCGGTGATGTAACCCTCGTCCTTCAGGACCTGGGCAATGGCCACCTTGACCTTGGACGACGGGGCTTTCACCGTCTGCTTGCCAACCGCGGCCGCATTCTTGATGCGGACCAGCAGGTCGGCGATGGGATCAGTCATGCTCATGTAGATACCTTTGAGTGCACCGATATCCGCTTTCGCGAAAATCTCGTGTTTTCCTGGGATGGGCCAGGGCCCTTGACGCACCTGCCGCCGTTTCGGGCAGGCAAGAAGCGGGATTATACGACAAAAAGTCCGACTTGCGTCGGACTCTTTGCTTTACCTTCAGGTTGCCCTTCCGGCGACCTGACCGGGCCTTGCGGCCCGGCCGGGTTGTTGCTTACCAGCTTGCCTTGCGCAGGCCCGGCACGTCGCCGCGCATGGTGGCTTCACGCAGCTTGTTGCGGCCCAGGCCGAACTTGCTGTAGACGCCACGCGGACGACCCGACAGTTCGCAACGGTTGCGGTGGCGGCTCGGCGACGAATCGCGCGGCAGCTTCGACAACTTGGTTGCAGCCTCGATCTTCTCTTCGTAGCTCGCGTCCAACGAGGACACGATCTTCTTCAGAGCAGCACGCTTGTCGGCGTACTTCAGAGCCAGCTTCTTCCGCTTGATGTCGCGGTTGACCATGGAGGTCTTTGCCATTTCTGTATCCTCGACGAATCAGTTACGGAACGGGAACTTGAACGCTGCAAGCAGCGCCTTGGCTTCCGCGTCGGTCTTGGCGGTGGTGGTGATGGCGATATCCATACCGCGGATCGCGTCGACGGCGTCGAAGTCGATTTCCGGGAAGATGATCTGTTCCTTCACACCCATGTTGTAGTTGCCACGACCGTCGAACGAACGACCCGACACGCCGCGGAAGTCACGCACGCGCGGCAGCGAGATGTTGATCAGGCGATCCAGGAACTCAAACATGGTGTCACGACGCAGCGTGACCTTGCAGCCGATCGGCCAACCATCACGGATCTTGAACGAAGCCACCGAGACGCGCGACTTGGTGACCACCGGCTTCTGGCCGGTGATCTTGGTCATGTCGGCAACGGCGTTCTCAAGAACCTTCTTGTTGGTCGCAGCTTCGCCCACACCCATGTTCAGGGTGACCTTGACCAGGCGCGGCACTTCCATCGGATTGGTGTAACCGAACTGCTTGGTCAGCGCCGGTACCACTTCTTCCTTGTAAAACTTTTCGAGACGTGAATTCATCAGGTCATTCCTCAGGCGTCGAGCGCCTCACCGCTGGAGCGGAACACACGCAGTTTGCGTCCATCCTCCAGCACCTTGAAGCCAACGCGCTCGCCCTTGCCCGAAGCCGGGTTCAGCACATTCACGTTGGAGATATGGATCGACGCTTCACGCTCGACCACGCCGCCGGCAACGCCTGCCTGCGGGTTCGGCTTGGTGTGGCGCTTGACGATGTTCACGTTGGCAACGACCACACGGTCGCCGTCGACGCGGACGACTTCGCCCTGCTTGCCCTTGTCCTTGCCGGTGTTGACGACAACCTGGTCGCCCTTCTTGATACGGTTAGCCATGACTATCTCCTGGCGCTCACAGAACTTCGGGAGCGAGCGAGACGATCTTCATGAACTTCTCCGAACGAAGTTCACGGGTCACCGGTCCGAAGATGCGGGTGCCGATCGGCTCTTGCTTGTTGTTGAGCAGGACCGCAGCGTTGCCGTCGAAACGGATCAGCGAGCCATCGGCGCGACGCACACCCTTGCGGGTACGCACCACGACGGCGTCATACACTTCACCCTTCTTGACTTTGCCGCGCGGAATTGCGTCCTTCACGGTGACCTTGATGATGTCGCCGATGTGGGCATAACGGCGCTTGGAACCACCCAGCACCTTGATGCACATCAGTTCCTTGGCACCGGAGTTGTCCGCAGCATCAAGGTAGCTCTGCATCTGAATCATGAGTCAGATCTCCTTATTCAGCTGCACGCGTGATGACTTCCACCACGCGCCAGTTCTTGGTCTTGGACATCGGAGCAATCTCGGTCACGCGCACGACATCGCCTTCGTTGCAGGCGTTGTCGGCGTCGTGTGCGTGCAGCTTGGTCGAGCGCTTGATGTACTTGCCGTACAACGGGTGCTTGACCTGGCGCTCCACCAACACGGTGACCGTCTTGTCCATCTTGTTGCTGACGACACGGCCTTCGACCGTGCGCAGCGTCTTCTTTTCAGTATTTTCGCTCATCGCAGCCATCCTTACTTCGTGCTGCCGATCAGGTGCTTGACGCGAGCAATCTCGCGACGCACCCGGCGGGTTTCGTGGGTCTTCGGCAGCTGGCCGGTGACCTGCTGCATACGGAGCGAGAACTGCTCCTTACGCAGGTCGGTCAGGTGGGCCTTGAGTTCGTCAGCCGACTTCTCGCGGAGTTGTTTGATGTCCATCAGCGCACCGTCCGGGTTACGAAAGTGGTGGTCACCGAGAGCTTGGCAGCTGCCAGGCGGAATGCCTCGCGTGCCACTTCCTCAGTCACGCCCTCGACTTCATAAATCATGCGGCCCGGCTGGATCTGAGCGACCCAGTATTCCACGCCACCCTTACCGGCACCCATACGGACTTCGATGGGCTTCTTGGTGATGGGCTTGTCGGGGAACACGCGGATCCACATCTTGCCACCGCGCTTGACGTAGCGGCTGATCGAGCGGCGGGCCGCTTCGATCTGGCGCGCGGTCAGCTGACCGTGGGCAGTAGCCTTCAGACCGTACTCGCCGAAGCTGACGGCGTTTGCGCTCCAGCTCAGGCCGTCATTGCGGCCCTTGAACATCTTGCGGTATTTGGTTCGCTTGGGTTGCAACATTGCCGTTACCTCGCTTCACGAGCCGGGCGCGACGGACGGTCACCGCGGTCGCCGCGATCGTTACGATCGTTGCGCGGGCTGTCGTCCTGCTTTTCCTGGCCAACCTGGGAGAAATCAAAGACTTCACCCTTGTAGATCCAGACCTTGATGCCGATGATGCCGTAGGTGGTGCTGGCTTCAGCGAAACCGTAGTCGATATCCGCACGCAGGGTGTGCAACGGCACGCGGCCTTCGCGGTACCACTCCGAACGGGCGATTTCAGCGCCGTTCAAGCGGCCGCCGACGTTGACCTTGATGCCCAGGGCACCCAGGCGCATCGCGTTGCCGACCGAGCGCTTCATGGCGCGGCGGAACATGATGCGGCGCTCCAGCTGCTGCGCGATCGACTCGGCAACCAGCTGTGCGTCCAACTCCGGCTTGCGCACTTCGGTGACGTTGATGTGCGCCGGGACGCCCATCAGTTCGCTCACTTCCTTACGCAGCTTTTCGATGTCCTCACCGCGCTTGCCGATCACCACGCCCGGACGGGCGGTGTGGATCGTCACGCGAGCCGTCTTTGCCGGACGCTCGATGAGGATCTTGGAGATGCCAGCCTGAGCAAGCTTCTTGCGCAGCATCTCACGTACTTTCAGGTCGGCTGCCAGGTAACCAGCGAACTCGGCCTTGTTGGCGTACCACTTGGAGTTCCAGTCCTTGGAAATACCGAGGCGGATACCAACCGGATGAACTTTATGACCCATGGTCTTTATCCTTTCCGCTTACTTGCCGGCGCCCACAACCACAGTGATGTGGCTGGTGCGCTTGAGGATGCGGGTACCGCGGCCTTTCGCCCGCGCCATGAAACGCTTCAGGGTCGGACCTTCATCAACCATGATGGTCTTGACCTTCAGCTCGTCGACGTCAGCGCCCTGGTTGTTTTCGGCGTTTGCAATAGCCGACTCCACCACCTTCTTGATCAGGTGGGCAGCCTTCTTGTCCGAAAACTTCAGCAGGTTGACCGCACGCTCGGCCGGCAGACCGCGCACCTGGTCAGCGACCAGACGAGCCTTCTGCGCAGAGATGCGCGCGGAGCGCAGGATTGCTTTCGCTTCCATTGTCATCTCTCCTTACTTGCCCGACTTCTTGTCGCCACCGTGACCCTTGAAGGTCCGGGTGACGGCAAATTCGCCGAGCTTGTGGCCGACCATGTTCTCGTTGACGAGCACAGGAACGTGGTTCTTGCCGTTATGAACGGCGATGGTGACGCCTACCATTTCCGGCAGGATCATCGAACGGCGCGACCAGGTTTTGATCGGCTTCTTGCTGCCCGCAGCGGCCTCCACCTTCTTGACGAGGTGGTGATCGACGAACGGGCCCTTCTTGAGTGAACGTGCCATGGTCGATTAGCCCCTACGATCGCGGACGATGAACTGCTGAGTGCGCTTGTTATGGCGCGTCTTGTAACCCTTGGTCGGAACGCCCCACGGGGTGACCGGGTGCGGATTACCCTGACCGGCCTTGGCTTCACCACCACCGTGCGGGTGATCCACCGGGTTCATGGCGGCACCGCGGACGGTCGGCTTGACGCCGCGCCAGCGCTTGGCACCAGCCTTGCCCAGCTTTTCCAGGTTGTGCTCATCGTTACCGACTTCACCGATGGTGGCGCGGCATTCGACCGGCACCTTACGCATTTCACCCGAGCGCAGGCGCAGGGTGGCGTAGATGCCTTCACGAGCGACCAGCTGCACGCCTGCACCAGCAGCACGGGCGATCTGGGCGCCCTTGCCCGGCTTCAGCTCGATCCCGTGGACGGTGGTACCGACCGGGATGTTGCGCAGCGGCAGGGTGTTGCCGGTCTTGATCGGGGCGTGAGCGCCCGAGATGACCTGGTCACCTGCCTTCAGGCCCTTCGGGGCGATGATGTAGCGACGCTCGCCGTCGACATAGCACAGCAGGGCGATATGGGCAGTGCGGTTCGGATCGTATTCGATACGTTCCACGCGTGCCGGAATGCCTTCCTTGTTGCGCTTGAAGTCGATCAGACGGTAGTGCTGCTTGTGACCACCACCCACGTGACGGGTAGTGATGCGACCGTGGTGGTTACGACCACCGGACTTGCTCTGCGGCTCCAGCAACGCTGCGTGCGGTGCGCCCTTGTGCAGATCGGGCGTGACCACGCGCACGGCCGAACGACGGCCTGCGGAGGTGGGCTTGAATTTCATCAATGGCATGGGATGTACCTCAGGCCTTGGCCGTTACATCGATGGACTGGCCATCGGCGAGACGCACATACGCCTTGCGCCAATCGCCGCGGCGGCCTGCGCGGTTACGGAAGGACTTGTTCTTGCCCTTCACGTTCAGCACGTTGACCGACTCGACCTTGACGTCGAACAGCTGCTCAACCGCGGCCTTTACATCGGCCTTGGTGGCTTCGTTCGAAACTTCGAAGACGTATTGGTTGGAGATTTCCTGCAGGCGCGCGGTCTTTTCAGAGACTCGCGGTGCACGCAGCACGCTGAAGATTTTTTCGTTGGCGCTCATGCCAGCCACTCCTCGACCTTCTTGACCGCATCAGCGGTGATGACGACCGTGTCGGCACCGACCAGAGCGACCGGGTCCAGGCCCTGCACGTCACGCACCTGCACATACGGCAGATTGCGAGCGGACAGGTACAGGTGCTCGGAAGCCTCTTCGGTGACGATCAGCGGGCGCTTGCCCACTTCCAGGCCAGCCAGCTTGGTGATCAGAGCCTTGGTGCTGGTCGCGTCGACGTCGAACGCCTCAACGATGGTCAGGCGGCCCTGGCGGTTCAGCTCGGACAGGATGGCGCACATGGCGGCGCGATACTGCTTGCGGTTGACCTTCTGTTCGAAGCTACGCGGCTTGGCCGCGAAGGTGACGCCACCGCCGACGAAGATCGGAGCAGTCAGGGCACCGTGACGAGCGCCACCACCCTTCTGCTTCTTCGACTTCTTGGTGGTACCAGCCACTTCAGAACGCGTCTTCTGTGCCTTGGTGCCCGAACGTGCGGCATTGCGGTAGGCAACGACGACCTGGTGAACCAGATCTTCGCTGAAATCGCGACCGAACACGGCGTCGGAGACCGAGACCTTGTTGTTGCTACCCGTGATAACGAGTTCCATCGTCATCTCTCCTTATGCCTTGCTAGCCGGACGCACGATCACGTCACCACCGGCTGCGCCAGGCACGGCGCCGCGGATGGCAATCAGACCACGCTCGACGTCGACCTTGACCACTTCCAGGTTCTGCGTGCTCTGCTGCACAGCACCCATGTGGCCGGACATCTTCTTGCCCGGGAAAACGCGACCCGGGGTCTGGCGCTGACCCAGCGAACCCGGCGCGCGATGCGACAGCGAGTTACCGTGGGTTGCATCGCCCATACGGAAGTTGTGGCGCTTGATGGTGCCCTGGAAGCCCTTACCCTTGGTGACGCCCTGGACGTCAACCGTCTGGCCGACTTCAAAGATGTCTGCCTTGATTTCGCCACCGATGGCGAAATCGCCGATCTGTGCGTCTTCAACGCGGAATTCCCACAGGCCACGACCGGCTTCAACCTTCGCCTTGGCGAAGTGACCGGCTTCCGGCTTGTTGACCAGCGCAGCGCGACGGGCGCCGACGGTCACCTGCACGGCGCTGTAGCCGTCGGTTTCGACGGTCTTGATCTGCGCGATGCGGTTCGGGGTTGCTTCAATCAGGGTCACCGGGATGGACTGGCCATCTTCAGTGAAAACGCGGCTCATGCCAGCCTTGCGGCCCACGAAGCCCAACGAATATTTCTTCGTCATGGTCGTAGTCCTCAGGTCAACTTGATCTGAACGTCGACGCCGGCAGCCAGTTCGAGCTTCATCAGCGCGTCCACGGTCTTGTCGTTGGGGTCGACGATGTCGAGCACGCGCTTGTGCGTGCGGGTCTCGTACTGGTCACGCGCGTCCTTGTCGACGTGCGGGGAGACGAGGATGGTGTAACGCTCGATCTTGGTCGGCAGGGGGATCGGGCCACGCACTTGCGCGCCGGTCCGCTTTGCCGTTTCAACGATCTCGCTGGCCGAACGGTCGATCAAACGATGATCAAACGCCTTCAACCGAATTCGGATCTTTTGGTCCGCCATGACGGTGTTCCTATAGGTCTAAAGAGCGACAGGTTCGGCCCCTGAGTGTGCCGAACCCCATGAAAACGACGTTTAGCGCCGAAGCACTGCCCGTCGCGCGAATCCTTTCATAACAGCAGGGCGGCCCGGTTTCCCGGCCCGCCCCAGACATGTTCAAACGCACAAAAAACACCCCGTTCAACGGAGTGCCTCCCATGCGACCTGTCCTTGTCTGGCGAATACGAGGTGCGTCCTGCCCCTCTTTTCGCTGGTTGCGGAATTCCCGTAAACGGGCACTTCCGCGAGTGGTCGTGCATTCTGTCAGTATTCTTTTCCTATTGCAACTCACCCCTCTGCCGAGGTATGGGGTGCTTCAGCTGGCAGCCGGATTTACGGGGTTTCGCGCGTATATGCGGGTTTTGACCCTGGCAACTGCGTGGCCGATCTGCGCGGATGCTAATGTCCCGGCCAACTGCAGGATGAATGGCCAGAGGCAGGGGCGGCAGTGAGAACGCCGGGTAACAGGTGTAACGGCACCGCGTCGAGCGCCCTACCCCGCCCAGGCCCGACACTTGCGCCGGCCGGAACCAGGCAAACCCTGAACAGGCCCGGATGCGAATACGTCAGCCCTGCCACTTCCCCCAGGGAGCAGCATTATCCATGCGGGCGAAGCGGAAGTAACAATTCATCCGGGCTGCAGCCTCACCCTATTCAGACTGTCCGGACTTTCGCGAAAAGCTGCCCTCACCCCAACCCCTCTCCCGTAAACGGGAGAGGGGCTCGGAATGCGTCGGTCGCTGGCGGACTGCGGGCTGGCGGAGCGCTAGCCCCTCTCCCGTAAACCGGGAGAGGGGCTCGGAATGCGTCGGTCGCTGGCGGACTGTGCGCTGGCGAAGCGCTAGCCCCTCTCCCGTTTACGGGAGAGGGGCTCGGAATGCGTCGGTCGCTGGCAGACGGCGGGCTGGCGGAGTGCTAGCCCCTCCCCCGTTTACGGGAGAGGGGCTCGGAATGCGTCGGTCACTGGCAGACTGCGGGCTGGCGGAGCGCTAGCCCCTCTCCCGTTTACGGGAGAGGGGTTGGGGTGAGGGGAAGCCTTTGACTTTTGATCTTCAGCTTCTTGGCCCCTGGTTTCTGGTTTCTGGCTTGTTTAGCCGATTGAAGCCTTGGGCCGCCACAGCCCATGAGCCTTGAAGCTTTTGGCACCGAAACCTCCCAGCCCCTGAAACGCCAGACCCCTCACACCAGAAGCGCCAAACACACGTGCCGCACGAGCCCCCTGCCCCGTCCCACACCCGCTCACCCGACAGTCAAAAAAAGGGCGGCCCGGAGGCCGCCCTTCTTCAACACCTTGCTTCGCGAGGAAGCGCAGCGTTATCAGGCAATGATCTTTGCAACCACGCCGGCGCCGACGGTACGGCCGCCTTCGCGGATAGCGAAGCGCAGACCTTCGTCCATTGCCACCGGGTTGATCAGGGTGACAACCATCTTCACGTTGTCGCCCGGCATCACCATCTCGACGCCTTCCGGCAGCTCAACCGCACCGGTGATGTCGGTGGTACGGAAGTAGAACTGCGGACGGTAGCCCTTGAAGAACGGGGTGTGACGGCCGCCTTCGTCCTTCGACAGAACGTAGACTTCGGCTTCGAACTGGGTGTGCGGCTTGATCGAACCCGGCTTGGCCAGAACCTGGCCACGCTCGACGTCGTCACGCTTGGTGCCGCGCAGCAGCAGACCGGCGTTGTCACCTGCCTGACCCTGGTCCAGCAGCTTGCGGAACATTTCCACGCCGGTGACGGTGGTCTTCTGGACCGGACGGATACCGACGATTTCGATTTCTTCGCCGACCTTGATCACGCCGCGCTCGATACGACCGGTCACCACGGTGCCGCGGCCCGAGATCGAGAACACGTCTTCCACCGGCATCAGGAACGGCTTGTCGACGTCACGCTCCGGGGTCGGGATCCAGCTGTCCAGTGCATCGACCAGCTTCAGGATGGCCGGCACGCCGATGTCGCTCTGGTCGCCTTCCAGCGCCATACGAGCCGAACCGTGCACGATCGGGGTGTCGTCGCCCGGGAAGTCGTACTTGGAGAGCAGCTCGCGCACTTCCATTTCGACCAGTTCCAGCAGCTCGGCATCGTCAACCATGTCAGCCTTGTTCAGGAACACGACGATGTACGGCACGCCGACCTGACGCGACAGCAGGATGTGCTCGCGGGTCTGCGGCATCGGGCCGTCAGCGGCCGAGCAGACCAGGATCGCGCCGTCCATCTGGGCGGCACCGGTGATCATGTTCTTGACGTAGTCAGCATGGCCCGGGCAATCCACGTGGGCGTAGTGACGGGTCTCGGATTCGTACTCAACGTGCGCGGTCGAGATCGTGATACCACGTGCCTTTTCTTCCGGCGCGGCGTCGATCGAGGAGTAATCCTTGAACTCGCCACCGAAGCGCTCTGCACCGATCTTGGTCAGTGCAGCGGTCAGCGTGGTCTTGCCATGATCGACGTGGCCGATGGTGCCGACGTTGACGTGCGGCTTGGTACGTTCGAACTTACCCTTGGACATGTGTAATTCCTTGATTAGCTAAAACTTGGAGGGAGAGGCTGAGTCTAAGACTCAGCCCTTCTTGATGACGGTTTCGGCGATGTTGTTCGGCGCCGGCTCGTAGTGGTCGAATTCCATCGTGAAGGTTGCGCGACCCTGGGTCTGCGAACGCAGCGCAGTGGCGTAACCAAACATTTCGCCCAGCGGGATCATCGCGTTGATGATGCTGGCCGAGCCATCACCGGTGGTGCCCGAACCCTGCAGCACGCCACGACGACGGCTGACGTCGCCCATCACGTCACCCTGGTAGTCTTCCGGGGTCACGATCTCGACCTTCATGATCGGCTCCAGCAGCACCGGCTTGGCCTTGGCGAAGCCCTGCTTGAAGGCCATCGACGAAGCCAGCTTGAACGCCATTTCCGACGAGTCAACGTCATGGTACGAGCCGAACACCAGCTTGACCTTGACGTCCACCACCGGGAAGCCAGCCAGCGGACCGCTGGTGATGGTTTCGCGCAGGCCCTTTTCCACGGAAGGAATGAATTCCTTCGGGATCACGCCGCCGGTGATGTCGTTGATGAACAGGAAGTCGTCCTTGATGGCAGCAGCCAGCTTCGGATCGGCACGGTCTTCAGCGGTGATCGGCGACAGCTCGATCACGACGTGACCGTACTGACCCTTACCACCGGACTGCTTGGCGTGCTTGTAATCCGACTTGACGTCAGCAGCCTGGATGGTTTCGCGGTAGGCCACCTGCGGCTTGCCGACGTTGGCTTCAACGTTGAACTCGCGCTTCAGGCGGTCGACGATGATGTCCAGGTGCAGCTCGCCCATGCCGGAGATGATGGTCTGGCCGGATTCTTCGTCGGTCTTGACGCGGAACGACGGATCTTCCTGTGCCAGACGACCCAGCGCCAGACCCATCTTTTCCTGGTCCGACTTGGTCTTCGGCTCGACGGCCATCGAGATCACCGGCTCCGGGAACACCATGCGCTCAAGCACGATCGGTGCATCGATCGAGCACAGGGTGTCACCGGTGGTGGTGTCCTTCAGGCCCACGGCAGCAGCGATGTCACCGGCCAGAACTTCCTTGATTTCCTCGCGGTTGTTCGAGTGCATCTGCAGGATGCGGCCGATGCGCTCCTTCTTGTTCTTCACCGAGTTCAGCACGGTGTCGCCACCGTTCAGCACGCCGGAGTAGACGCGGAAGAAGGTCAGCGCGCCGACGAACGGGTCGGTGATGATCTTGAACGCCAGCGACGAGAACGGCGCCTTGTCGTCCGACTTGCGGGTCATCTCGATGGAGTCGTCGTCAACGTCGGTGCCCTTCACGTCAGGCACGTCGACCGGCGACGGCAGCAGCTGGATCACGCCGTCCAGCATGGCCTGCACGCCCTTGTTCTTGAACGCCGAGCCACAGAACATCGGCACGATCTCAACGGCCAGCGTACGGGTACGCAGGGCCTGGATGATTTCGGCCTCGCCCAGCTCTTCGCCGCCCAGGTACTTTTCCATCAGCTCTTCGCTGGCTTCAGCCGCGGTCTCGATCATGAAGGTGCGGGCTTCTTCAGCCGCTGCCTGCATGTCAGCCGGGATATCGCCGTACTCGAACTTCATGCCCTGCGAAGCCTCATCCCAATGGATGGCCTTCATCTTGAGCAGGTCGACCACGCCCTTGAAGCCTTCTTCAGCGCCGATCGGCAGCTGCATCGGCACGGCGACGGCGCCGAGCTTGGCCTTCAGCTGGTCACGGACCTTCAGGAAGTTGGCACCGGTACGGTCCATCTTGTTGACGAACGCGATGCGCGGCACCTGGTACTTGTTGGCCTGGCGCCACACGGTCTCGGACTGCGGCTGCACGCCACCAACGGCGCACAGCACGAACACCGCGCCGTCGAGCACGCGCAGGGAGCGTTCGACTTCGATGGTGAAGTCAACGTGCCCGGGGGTGTCGATGATGTTGAAACGGTGCTCCGGCAGGGACTTGTCCATGCCCTTCCAGAACGCGGTGGTAGCAGCGGACTGGATCGTGATGCCACGTTCCTGCTCCTGCTCCATCCAGTCCATGGTGGCGGCGCCATCATGCACTTCACCGAGCTTGTGGCTCTTGCCGGTGTAGAACAGGATGCGCTCGGACGTGGTGGTCTTGCCGGCATCGATGTGGGCCATGATGCCGAAGTTACGGTAACGCTCGATAGGAGTGGTGCGGGCCACGGGAGCCTCTCAATTTCTTGGAATTCGGATGGCCGAACGCCGCCTTGCGGCGGCCTTCGGATTTAAGCAGCGCTCAAAGCGCTACAAGCAGCACCACATGGGTGCCAGGGGCCCTGTTTCCAAGGCCCCCACAACTCACCAGCGGTAGTGAGCGAAGGCCTTGTTCGCTTCCGCCATACGGTGGGTTTCTTCACGCTTCTTGATGGCGCCGCCACGGTTTTCCGAAGCGTCCAGCAGTTCAGCAGCCAGCTTGCGCGGCATGGTGTTCTCGCCGCGCTTACGCGCCGAGTCGATCAGCCAGCGCATGGCCAGGGCCATCTTGCGCGAAGCACGCACTTCGACCGGCACCTGATAGGTGGCACCACCGACGCGACGCGACTTCACTTCCACGCCCGGCGCAACGTTGTCCAGTGCCTTCTGCACCAGCTCGATTGCGTTCGGGTTCTTTTCGCTGATCACGTCCATGGCGCCATAGACGATCTTTTCAGCAACGGACTTCTTGCCGCTCAGCATCACCATGTTGATGAAGCGGGCAATGGTTTCGCTCTTGTGCTTCGGATCCGGCAGGACCGAACGCTGGGGGGTATTACCTTTACGTGACATGTCTTACTCCTCAGGCCTTCGGACGCTTGGCGCCGTACTTGGAACGCGCCTGACGACGCTTGGCAACGCCGGCGGCGTCGAGTGAGCCACGGACGGTGTGGTAACGCACACCCGGCAGATCCTTTACACGGCCGCCGCGAATCAGGACCACGGAGTGCTCCTGCAGGTTATGGCCTTCACCACCGATGTAGGAAATCACTTCTTCCTGGTTGGTCAGGCGGACCTTTGCAACCTTGCGCAGAGCCGAGTTCGGCTTCTTCGGGGTGGTGGTGTACACGCGCGTGCAGACGCCACGGCGCTGCGGGCACTTGTCGAGCGCCGGCGAGGCACTCTTGTAGGTGGTAGCTTGGCGCGGCTTGCGTACCAGCTGGTTAATCGTCGCCATCAGTAGGTTCTTCTGATTGGGGCCGTAAAAAACGGCCAGGATGCGGAAATTGTAAAGCAGGCCAAAATTTTGGCCTGCTGAGACAGACGATTGTAGCAACTTGTCAAGAGCCCAGTCAAACAAGCCCATGTCAAGCCAGCCCTGATCCAGAGCTGTTACAGGGGTATCTCCCTATTCCCCGTTCAGGTCGAACTGCCGGCCCGCGAGCGGGCCGGCCGATCTAACTACTTACTCTTCACCAGCAGCCTGTTCAGCTTCCGGTGCTGCAACTTCGGGCTCCGCGACCACGACCGGAGCGGCCAGGGTTGCGATTTCCGATTCGGTCAGGCCCGACGCGTTACGACGGCGCTGGGCATGATACGCAAGACCGGTACCCGCCGGAATCAGGCGGCCGACGATCACGTTTTCCTTCAGACCACGCAGGCCGTCGGAGGTACCGCGCACGGCAGCCTCGGTCAGCACGCGGGTGGTTTCCTGGAACGAAGCCGCCGAGATGAACGACTCGGTAGCCAGCGATGCCTTGGTGATACCCAGCAGCACCGGCTCGAAACGGGCCGGCAGCTCGTTGCGGGCGGCCAGCTTCACGTTCTCCTCGATCACGCGCTGGCGCTCGGCCTGCTCGCCATTGAGGAACTTGCTGCTGCCCTGGTCGACGATTTCCACCTTGCGCAGCATCTGGCGCGAGATCACTTCAATGTGCTTGTCGTTGATCTTCACGCCCTGCAGGCGGTAAACGTCCTGGATTTCCTTGACCAGGTAGCGGGCCAGTTCTTCCACGCCCTTCAGGCGCAGGATGTCCTGCGGGCTCGGCTCGCCGTCCACCACGGTTTCACCGCGGGTCACGTGCTCACCTTCGAACACGATGATCTGGCGGTACTTCGGAATCAGCTCTTCGTGCTCCGAACCATCGGTGTCCTTGATGATCAGGCGCTGCTTGCCCTTGGTGTCCTTGCCGAAGCTGATGATACCCGAACGCTCGGCCAGGATCGCCGGGTCCTTCGGCTTGCGGGCTTCGAACAAGTCGGCAACGCGCGGCAGACCACCGGTGATGTCGCGGGTCTTGGAGGCTTCCTGCGGGATCTTGGCAACCACGTCGCCCACGCCTACCGGCGAGCCATCCTGCAGGTTGACGATCGAGCGCGGCGGCAGCAGGTACTGTGCCGGCAGGTCGGTGCCCGGGATGGTCAGGTCATTACCCTTGCCATCGACGATGCGGACCAGCGGACGCAGATCCTTGGCCTGCGAGCCACGACGCTTCGGATCGGTGATTTCGCGCGAGGCCAGGCCGGTCAGTTCGTCGGTCTTCTCGATCACGGTCACGCCATCGATGAAGTCGATGAAGCGCACGAAACCAGCCACTTCCGACACGATCGGGTGGTTATGCGGATCCCAGTTGGCCACGGTCTGGCCAGCCTTGATTTCCGCACCGTCCTTGACGCCGATGCTGGCACCGTACGGCAGCTTGTAGCGCTCACGCTCACGGCCATGCGGGTCGAGCACGGAGATTTCACCCGAACGCGAGACCGCCACCAGCGAACCGCTGGCCTGCTCGACGTGCTTCAGGTTGGAGAACTTCACCGAACCGGTGGTCTTGACGGTGATGTTGTCGACCGCAGCCGCACGCGATGCCGCACCACCGATGTGGAACGTACGCATGGTCAGCTGGGTACCCGGCTCACCGATCGACTGTGCGGCGATGACGCCAACCGCTTCACCGATGTTGACGATGTGGCCACGGGCCAGATCGCGGCCGTAGCAGCGCGAGCAAACGCCGAACGAGGACTCACAGGTGATCGTCGAGCGGACCTTGATGGTCTGCACGCCAGCTTCTTCCAGCTTGTTCACCCACTGCTCGTCGAGCAGCGTGTTGCGGGTCACGATCGGATCTTCGTCGTTGCCCGGCAGGAACACGTCCTCGGCCACGACACGGCCCAGCACGCGGTCCTTCAACGGCTCGACGACGTCGCCGCCTTCCACGATCGGGGTCATGGTCAGGCCTTCGACGGTGCCGCAGTCGATTTCGGTGATCACCACGTCCTGTGCCACGTCGACCAGACGACGGGTCAGGTAACCCGAGTTCGCCGTCTTCAACGCGGTATCGGCCAGACCCTTACGGGCGCCGTGGGTGGAGTTGAAGTACTCCTGCACGTTCAGGCCTTCACGGAAATTCGCCTTGATGGGCGTTTCGATGATCGAGCCGTCCGGACGCGCCATCAGGCCACGCATACCGGCCAGCTGACGGATCTGCGCCTGGCTACCACGCGCACCGGAGTCGGCCATGATGTACAGCGAGTTCATCGACTTCTGGTCGACGATCTTGCCGTCGGCGTCCTCGACCTTCTCGGTACCGATGGTTTCCATCATCGCCTTGGCGATGCGCTCATTGGTGCGCGACCAGATGTCGACCACCTTGTTGTAGCGCTCGCCAGCGGTGACCAGACCGGACTGGTACTGCTCCTGGATTTCCAGCACTTCGGCTTCGGCTTCGCCGAGGATGCCCTTCTTCTCGTCCGGGATCAGCATGTCGTCGATGCCGATCGACACGCCAGCGCGGGTTGCGTAGGCATAGCCGGTGTACATCAGCTTGTCGGCGAACACCACGGTGTCCTTCAGACCCAGCAGACGGTAGCTCTGGTTGATCAGGCGCGAGATGTTCTTCTTGGTCATCTCGGTGTTGCACAGCTCGAACGGCAGGCCTTCCGGCATGATCTCGCTCAGCAGCGCACGGCCGACGGTGGTGTCGACGATCGAGGTCTTCTTGACCTTGTTGCCGTCTTCGTCACGCTCGACCTGCACGATGCGCACCTTGACGCGGGCGTGCAGTTCAACCAGACGGTTGTCATAGGCACGCTTCACTTCGTCGGTGTTGGCGAACACCATGCCCTCGCCCTGCTTGTTCACCAGCGAGCGCGCCATGTAGTACAGGCCCAACACGACGTCCTGCGACGGCACGATGATCGGCTCGCCGTTGGCCGGCGACAGGATGTTGTTGGTGGACATCATCAGCGCACGCGCTTCCAGCTGGGCTTCCAGCGAGAGCGGCACGTGGACGGCCATCTGGTCACCGTCGAAGTCGGCGTTGAATGCAGTACAGACCAGCGGATGCAGCTGGATGGCCTTGCCTTCGATCAACAGCGGTTCGAACGCCTGGATGCCCAGACGGTGCAGGGTCGGCGCACGGTTCAGCAGCACCGGATGTTCGCGGATGACTTCTTCCAGGACGTCCCAGACTTCGCCTTCTTCGCGCTCAACCAGCTTCTTGGCCGCCTTGATGGTGGTAGCCAGGCCACGACGCTGCAGCTTGGCGAACACGAACGGCTTGAACAGCTCCAGCGCCATCTTCTTCGGCAGGCCGCACTGGTGCAGCTTCAGGTACGGACCCACGGTGATCACCGAACGGCCCGAGTAATCGACGCGCTTGCCCAGCAGGTTCTGACGGAAGCGACCCTGCTTGCCCTTGATCATGTCGGCCAGCGACTTGAGCGGGCGCTTGTTGGTGCCGGTGATGGCACGGCCGCGGCGGCCGTTGTCCAACAGGGCGTCAACCGATTCCTGCAGCATGCGCTTTTCGTTGCGCACGATGATGTCCGGAGCGTTGAGCTCCAGCAGGCGGCGCAGACGGTTGTTACGGTTGATGACGCGGCGGTACAGGTCGTTCAGATCCGAGGTCGCGAAGCGGCCACCGTCCAGCGGAACCAGCGGGCGCAGGTCCGGCGGCAGCACCGGCAGCACGGTCATCACCATCCACTCCGGGCGGTTGCCCGACTCGAGGAAGGCTTCGACCAGCTTGATGCGCTTGGTCAGACGCTTGAGCTTGGTTTCCGAACCGGTCGAGGCGATTTCCTCGCGCAGGCGGACCATTTCGGCCTGCAGGTCGATGGTGCGCAGCAGTTCGTAGACGGCCTCGGCGCCCATGGCGGCGTCGAAGTCATCGCCGTGTTCCTGGCGTGCCTGCAGGTACTGTTCTTCGGTCAGCAGCTGGCGGCGCTCCAGGGCGGTCAGGCCCGGCTCGGTCACCACGTAGGCTTCGAAGTACAGCACGCGCTCGATGTCACGCAGGGTCATGTCCAGCATCAGGCCGATGCGCGACGGCAGCGACTTGAGGAACCAGATGTGCGCGACCGGCGATGCCAGGTCGATGTGGCCCATGCGCTCGCGGCGCACCTTGGCCAGGGTGACTTCAGTGCCGCACTTTTCGCAGACGACGCCGCGGTGCTTCATGCGCTTGTACTTGCCGCACAGGCACTCGTAGTCCTTCACCGGGCCAAAGATGGCGGCGCAGAACAGGCCGTCACGCTCCGGCTTGAAGGTACGGTAGTTGATGGTTTCCGGCTTCTTCACTTCGCCGAAGGACCACGAACGGATCAGGTCCGGCGAGGCCAGCGCGATCTTGATCGCGTCGAAGTCCAGCGTCTGGCGCTGCTGGTTGAAGAGGTTGAGCAGGTCTTTCATGGTGTTCTCCGAAAGGAGGAAATCTGTGTCTATGGGCTGTCGGTCACTGCTGGCGGGTCTGCTGCATCACTGCAGCAGCGCCTGCGCGATCAGTTGTCTTCCAGTTCCATGTTGATGGCCAGCGAGCGGATTTCCTTCACCAAAACGTTGAAGGATTCCGGCATGCCCGCAACCATCTCGTGCTCACCGTCGACGATGTTCTTGTACATCTGGTTACGGCCCTGTACGTCATCGGACTTCACCGTCAGCATTTCCTGCAGGGTGTAGGCCGCGCCGTAGGCTTCCAGTGCCCAGACTTCCATTTCACCGAAGCGCTGGCCACCGAACTGCGCCTTGCCGCCCAGCGGCTGCTGGGTAACGAGCGAGTACGGACCGGTCGAACGGGCGTGCATCTTGTCGTCGACCAGGTGGTTCAGCTTCAGGTAGTGCATGTAGCCGACGGTGGTCTTGCGGTCGAAGGCTTCGCCGGTGCGGCCGTCATACAGCTGCATCTGCGTCTTGCTGGCGTTGAAGCCCAGGCGTGCGGTTTCCGGTGCTTCATCCGGGTAGGCCAGATTCAGCATTTCGCGGATTTCTTCTTCCGCCGCGCCATCGAACACCGGGGTTGCCATCGGCACGCCGTCGGTCAGGTTCTTGGCCAGGTTGATCAGCTCTTCGTCGCTGAACTGCGACAGGTCCACGCGCTGCTCGGCAACGGCCGAGTCATGGTTGTAGATCTTGCCCAGGAACTCACGCAGCTCGCTGACCGCACGCTGCTGTTCCAGCATGCCCTGGATGCGCTTGCCCAGGCCCTTTGCGGCCCAGCCCAGGTGCACTTCCAGAATCTGGCCGATGTTCATACGCGACGGCACGCCCAGCGGGTTCAAGCAGATGTCCACGGTGTTGCCGTCAGCCATGTACGGCATGTCCTCGACCGGCACCACGTTGGAGACCACACCCTTGTTACCGTGGCGGCCTGCCATCTTGTCACCCGGCTGGATGCGACGCTTCACGGCCAGGAACACCTTGACCATCTTCAGCACGCCCGGTGCCAGATCGTCGCCCTGGGTGATCTTGCCGCGCTTGTCGGCGAAGCGACGCTCGAATTCCTTCTCGTGTGCCTGGATCTGCATCTGGGCACGCTCGATGGCTTCGGAGGCGTCCTCGTCCTTCATGCGCAGGGTGAACCAGTCGGACTTCTTCAGGCCGTCCAGGAACGCGTCGGTGATCACGTCACCCTTCTTCAGGTTGGCGCCGCCGTTGGCAACCTTGCCCACGATCTGCGAACGCAGACGGGCGTAGATGGCGCCTTCCAGGATGCGGAACTGGTCGTCGAAGTCCTTCTTGACGCGCTTGATCTCGTTTTCCTCGATCTGGCGCGCACGCTTGTCCTTCTCGATACCGTCGCGGGTGAAGACCTGCACGTCGATGACGGTGCCGTCCATGCCCGGCGGAACGCGCAGCGAGCTGTCCTTAACGTCCGAAGCCTTCTCGCCGAAGATCGCGCGCAGCAGCTTCTCTTCCGGGGTCAGCTGGCTCTCGCCCTTCGGCGTCACCTTGCCAACCATGATGTCGCCGGCGCGCACTTCGGCACCGATGTACACCACGCCGGATTCGTCCAGACGGTTCAGCGCCTGCTCGGACACGTTCGGGATGTCGGCGGAAATTTCCTCCGGCCCCAGCTTGGTGTCACGTGCAACGCAGGTCAGTTCTTCGATGTGGATCGTGGTGTAACGATCTTCCTCGACCACACGCTCGGACAGCAGGATGGAGTCTTCGAAGTTGTAGCCGTTCCACGGCATGAAGGCGATCAGCATGTTCTGACCCAGCGCCAGTTCACCGATGTCGGTGGACGGGCCATCGGCCAACACGTCGCCGCGCGCGATCACGTCACCCACGTTCACCAGCGGACGCTGGTTGATGCAGGTGTTCTGGTTCGAACGGGTGTACTTGATCAGGTTGTAGATATCCACGCCGGCATCGGCCGGATCGGTGATCTCGTTTTCGTTGGCCTTGACCACGATGCGGCCGGCGTCGATCTGCACGATCTGGCCACCACGCAGGGCATTCACGGTCACACCCGAGTCACGCGCCACGGCGCGTTCGATACCGGTACCCACCAGCGGCTTCTGCGCACGCAGGGTCGGCACGGCCTGGCGCTGCATGTTGGCGCCCATCAGTGCACGGTTTGCGTCATCGTGCTCCAGGAACGGAACCAGCGCGGCAGCGACCGACACGGTCTGCATCGGCGAGACGTCCATGAAGTGGACTTCTGCCGGCGGCTTGAGCAGCGATTCACCCTGGAAGCGGCACGGTACGAACTGCTCGGTGAGCATGTTCTTGGCATCGGTCAGGGCATTGGCCTGGGCGATGACGTACTCGTTTTCTTCGATGGCCGACAGGAACTCGATCTCGTCGGAGACCTTGCCGTCGTGCACCTTGCGGTACGGGGTTTCCAGGAAGCCGTACTTGTTGGTGCGGGCGAACACGGCCAGCGAGTTGATCAGGCCGATGTTCGGGCCTTCCGGCGTTTCGATGGTGCAGACGCGGCCGTAATGGGTCGGGTGCACGTCGCGCACTTCGAAGCCAGCGCGTTCGCGGGTCAGGCCGCCCGGGCCCAGGGCCGAGACGCGACGCTTGTGCGTCACTTCCGACAGCGGGTTGTTCTGGTCCATGAACTGCGACAGCTGCGAGGAGCCGAAGAATTCCTTGATGGCAGCAGCAACCGGCTTGGCGTTGATCAGCTCCTGCGGAGTCAAGCCTTCCGACTCGGCCATCGACAGGCGCTCCTTGACCGCGCGCTCGACGCGGACCAGGCCCACGCGGAACACGTTTTCGGCCATTTCACCGACCGAACGCACGCGACGGTTGCCCAGGTGATCGATGTCATCGACCACGCCGCGACCGTTGCGGATCTCGGTCAGCACCTTGATCACGTCAAGGATGTCCGAACCTTCGCCGTGCGCGGCGACCAGGCGCTTGGATTCCTCGTCGTTACGCTCGCCGAAGTACTTGCGGTCATACAGCACCGACTCACCGGTGACTTCCTTGCGGCCGACACGACGGTTGAACTTCATGCGGCCAACCGTGGACAGGTCGTAGCGCTCGAAGGTGAAGAACAGGTTGTGGAACAGGTTCTGCGCGGCGTCCTTGGTCGGCGGCTCGCCCGGACGCATCATGCGGTAGATTTCGACCAGCGCTTCGAGCTGGGTCTTGGTGCCGTCGATGCGCAGGGTGTTGGACAGGTACGGGCCACGATCCAGGTCGTTCACCCACAGCGTGCCCACTGCATCAACGCCCGCCTTGCGGAAGTTCTGCAGCTGCTCGTCGCTGATTTCGTCGTTGGCCTGGGCCAGCAGTTCACCGGTGTTGGCATCGACCACGTCGTGCGACAGGATGCGGCCGACGATGTAATCGTCCGGCACGGCCAGGGCGGCAATGCCCGAGGCCTGCAGCTGCTTGATGTGGCGCGCGGTGATGCGCTTGCCGGCTTCCACGATGACCTTGTCGCCGTCAGCCAGGTCGAAGTTCAGCGTTTCGCCACGCAGACGCTCCGGCACCAGCTCCAGCTGCACGCCTTCGTCCGGGTTGATGTGGAAGGTGTTGACCTCGAAGAACTCGGCCAGCATCTCTTCGTTGTTGTAGCCCAGCGCACGCAGCAGCACCGACACCGGCAGCTTGCGGCGACGGTCGATACGGGTGAACAGCGCGTCCTTCGGGTCGAACTCGAAGTCCAGCCAGGAACCGCGGTACGGAATGATGCGGGCGCTGTACAGCAGCTTGCCCGAGCTGTGGGTCTTGCCACGGTCGTGGTCGAAGAACACGCCCGGCGAACGGTGCAGCTGCGACACGATGACGCGCTCGGTACCGTTGACGATGAAGGTGCCGTTGTCGGTCATCAGCGGGATTTCGCCCAGATAGACCTCCTGCTCCTTCACGTACTTGATCGCCTTGGTGGACGATTCGCGGTCGTAGATGACCAGACGCACGGTGACGCGCAGCGGTGCGCCGTAGCTCATGCCACGCTGGCGGCACTCGCGCTCGTCAAACACCGGGTCACCCAGCTTGTAACCGACGTATTCCAGGGCAGCATTGCCGCTGTAGCTGGAAATCGGGAACACCGACTTCAGCGCAGCATGCAGGCCGTGGTCGGAGCGCTTGGCCGGGTCGACGTTTTCCTGCAGGAATTCGCGGTACGAATCCACCTGGATGGCGAGCAGGAACGGCACTTCGAGGATCGAGCGCTGCTTGCCGAAATCTTTGCGGATGCGCTTTTTTTCGGTGTACGAATAGGACGTCATGAGGTCTTCCACCTTGTTGTGCGAGCCGTGCGTCCACGACCCGTAGGGAAATCTTGAAATTGTCAGTTGGAAGTCGCTGGTATTGCCGGCACCAGCACGCCTTCTATTGCTACTTCCAACTGCCAACTCGCTTGTATCGGCTGCGGGTCACCCCATCGTCTGGAGCACAGCGCCTGACACTTGCCACGTTGGTCTTTCTATTGCATGCCGGACCAGGCCCGTCAGTTGTTGCTTGCCGAGCATGGCTCGGCACTACATCGAGCCGGGCCCTGCCCTACCCCGCTGCAACCAGGCACGCCCGGCATTACAACGGTTTGAAACGACCAAAGGCCGGAGGCTTTACGCCCCCAGCCTTGGCTGCATCGCCGTGAATCGATGACGATGCAAGAACTGATTACTTCAGCTCGACGGTCGCGCCGGCGGCTTCCAGTTCCTTCTTGAACTTGTCGGCGTCTTCCTTCGAAGCGCCTTCCTTCACGACGCCACCGGCTTCAGCCAGATCCTTCGCTTCCTTCAGGCCCAGGCCGGTGATGGCGCGGACGGCCTTAATCACTTCAACCTTCTTCGCGCCGGCATCCTTCAGGATGACGTTGAATTCGGTCTGCTCTTCAACAACAGCAGCCGGGCCAGCAGCAGCAACTGCAACCGGGGCAGCAGCCGACACGCCGAACTTCTCTTCGATGGCCTTGACCAGCTCCATCACTTCCATCAGGGACTTTTCGGCGATTGCGTCGACGATCTGATCGTTGGTAAGGGACATTTTGATTACCTTTTGAAAATATTCTGGATTGAGGTTCCTTGCGGAACCACGGGGACGTCGAACTTAGACGGCTTCAGCTTCAGCGGCCGGCGCTGCAGCTTCCGCTGCGCCACCTTCCTGCTTCTCACCGATAGCCTTGACGGCGCGGGCGAACATGGTGACCGGCTCGGTCAGGACGCGGGCCAGCATGGCCAGGGCCTGATCACGGGTCGGCAACGATGCCAGCACTTCGACGTGGCTGGCCGGGAAGATTTCCCCACCGATTGCCACGACTTTTGCCTTCAGCTTGTCGTTACCCTTGGCGGCTTCCTTGATCAGGCGACCGGCTGCGCCGGGCTCCTCAAGCGAGAACGCATACAGCAGCGGACCAACCATCTGGTCTTTTGCAACTGCGAAATCGGTGCCTTCAACGGCGCGCGAGGCCAGCGTGTTCTTGACAACCTTCAAGAAAACACCGGTTTCGCGAGCCTGCTTACGCATCGCGGTCATCTGAGCGACCGTGGTGCCAGCGTATTCGGCTGCGATCAAGGAGTGGGCCTTGGCGGCGACGTCTGCCAGCTCGGCGACTACTTCTTGCTTCTGGGACAGATTGAGAGCCATTGCACTCCTCCGTTTAAGCTGGGATTGGTGATTCGGGATCCGGGATTGGCAAGAGCGGCAATGCCACTGCTGCAGGCCTCCCTGGCCGAACCTCAACACCCTGCTTCAAACATATTCCGCTTACGGCTCCTAGCCGTGTGCGGTCCTGGGCGGCATCCGTCCTGGACGCCGGGAACATCGGGTGATGCTCCGGTGGTGGCCGTTCTAGAGCTGGAGTGCAAACCCGGGCAAACCCGGACGTACGTGAACCAGAAAAATCCAGAAGGGCGGCACCATCTACGCAGGGTGATCCGAGGACGAATCGATTAAGCGATCTCGCTGTGCCGGCGGCGACTCCTTGCCAAATCGAGCTTCCGTGCCCGTCGCCGGTATGCGCTGACCGCGCCTGCGGTCTTTGACGGCTCCACGCAGGCAAACCTGCGCGACGCCTTCAAAAGTCAGCATCACCGTTGCCGGTGACGCTGGTGTTTCTTGTTGCCCCCAAGCCCAAGAGCTTCAGAGCGATCCCCGCCTTCGCGGGGATGACGTGCCGGCAAAGCCGTGCGCGCTATGCGCGCACGGGCCGGTACGTCACTTCAGGGTCAGCGAGGACTGATCAACAGTCACGCCCGGGCCCATCGTCGAGCTGACCGACACCTTCTGCAGGTACAGGCCCTTCGAGGTGGCCGGCTTGGCCTTGATCAGGTCAACCAGCAGTGCCTGCAGGTTCGACTGCAGCGCGCCGTTTTCGAAGCTGGCCTTGCCGATGGTGCAGTGGATGATGCCGGCCTTGTCAGTGCGGTAACGCACCTGACCCGACTTGGCATTCTTGACGGCTTCGCCCGGGTTGGCCGAGACGGTGCCGACCTTCGGGTTCGGCATCAGGCCACGCGGGCCCAGCAGGGTGCCCAGCTTACCGACAACGCGCATTGCGTCCGGGGTCGCAATGACGACGTCATAGTTCAGATCGCCGGCCTGCATCTTCTCGGCCAGGTCGTCCATGCCAACGGCTTCGGCGCCAGCGGCCAGGGCTTCGTCAGCCTTGGCACCGGCCGGAGCAAACACGGCCACGCGGACCGACTTGCCGGTACCGGCCGGCAGCACGGTGGAACCGCGCACCTGCTGGTCGGACTTCTTGGCATCCACGCCCAGGCGCACAGCAACGTCGATCGACTCGACGAACTTGGCCTTGGTGGCGGTCTTCAGGATGTTGATTGCGTCCTCGAAGGCGTATGCCTTGCCCGGGACGACGGCGGCCTTGATGGCCTTCTCACGCTTGGTCTGTGCCATCAGATTAACCCTCCACCACCAGGCCCATGGAACGGGCAGAGCCCGCGATCGTACGCACGGCGGCGTCCAGGCTGGCAGCCGTCAGGTCCGGCTCCTTCGCCTTGCAGATTTCTTCCAGCTGCGCGCGCGTCACCTTGCCCACCTTGTCGGTGTTCGGCTTCTTCGAACCCGAAGAAATGCCAGCAGCCTTCTTGAGCAGCACGGTAGCCGGGGTGCTCTTGGTGATGAAGGTGAAGGTACGGTCCGAATAGGCCGTGATGATGACCGGCACCGGAATACCCGGCTCCAGCTTCTGCGTGGCGGCATTGAACGCCTTGCAGAATTCCATGATGTTCAGGCCGCGCTGACCCAGCGCAGGACCGACCGGCGGCGAGGGGTTGGCCTGACCAGCCTTCACCTGCAGCTTGATGTAACCGACAACTTTCTTTGCCATTAGAGTGCTCTCCGGGTGCTAGCGCCTTTCGACAACAGGCTCCCCATCGGACCGGGAATCACGCGTCCCGGCATCGCGTTGTGAAATCGCACCAAAGGCCACCTCGCGGCAGCCCTTGATTTACCCCCTCAGCGGGGAGCAGAAAATTGTAGCAGCTTTTTACGACGCCACCTGAACAGGTGGCGCGCTGCCGCTTAGATCGCCTTTTCGACCTGGCCGAACTCGAGCTCGACCGGGGTAGCACGACCGAAGATCAGCACCGAGACGCGCAGACGGCTCTTCTCGTAATTGACCTCTTCAACAACACCATTGAAGTCGTTGAACGGACCTTCCGTGACACGAACCATCTGACCCGGCTCGAACAACACCTTCGGACGCGGCTTCTCGACGCCTTCCTGAACGCGATTCAGGATGGCCGCAGCCTCGCTGTCCTGGATCGGCAGCGGGCGATCAGCCGTGCCGCCAATGAAACCCATGACCTTCGGGGTTTCCTTGACCAAGTGCCAGCTTTCGTTATCGATGCGCGGGATACCGGCTTCTTCATGGGTCTCGATCTGTACCAGCACGTAACCCGGGAAGAACTTGCGTTCGGAGCGGCGCTTCTGGCCGGCGCGCATTTCCACCACTTCTTCAGTGGGGACCAGCACGTCGCCGAAAAGCTCCTGCATCTCGTCACGCGCAATGCGATCACGCAATGCCTGCGCAACCGACTTCTCAAAACCTGAATAGGCGTGAACGACGTACCAACGCTTCACAGATATCTCCTTAACGACCCAAGAACCACTGGGTCAGCTTCTGGATCACGAAATCGAAACCACCCAACAGCAGGCTCAACACGATCACCACCACAACCACCACCCACGTCATGCGGATGGCTTCCTGGCGGGTCGGCCACACAACCTTGCGCAGCTCGAAACGGGACTCAGAAAGGAATTCGATTGTCTGACGACCCTTCGTGGTCAGCATGAATACTGCACCACCGGCGACCAGACCCAGAACCACTGCCAACGCACGCCACTGAGTACCCCAGGCACCCAGTTGAGCGGCGCGCGGCTGATCGGCGAACCAGAACCAGACAAACAGACCCGCCAGCACCAACAGCGCAGCGCCGACGTACTTGACGATATCACCACCGGAAGCGGCGGACTTGGAATGTTCGATCTTGCTGTTCATCCGACTCTTGTTGCTGGTGCGACCAAGGTCACTGGATAGAGAATTGCAAGTGGCACGCCAGGAGGGACTCGAACCCCCAACCTGCGGTTTTGGAGACCGCTGCTCTGCCAATTGAGCTACTGGCGTATGACTTGACTGTTACACACCGCCTTAGACGGCGAAGGCGGACCGAGTTACCCGGCCCGCCAACCGCGCAACCAACAGCATGCACTGCTGGCGCTACAAACTATTACGCGATGATCTTTGCAACCACGCCGGCGCCGACGGTACGGCCGCCTTCGCGGATAGCGAAGCGCAGACCTTCGTCCATTGCCACCGGGTTGATCAGGGTGACAACCATCTTCACGTTGTCGCCCGGCATCACCATCTCGACGCCTTCCGGCAGCTCAACCGCACCGGTGATGTCGGTGGTACGGAAGTAGAACTGCGGACGGTAGCCCTTGAAGAACGGGGTGTGACGGCCGCCTTCGTCCTTCGACAGAACGTAGACTTCGGCTTCGAACTGGGTGTGCGGCTTGATCGAACCCGGCTTGGCCAGAACCTGGCCACGCTCGACGTCGTCACGCTTGGTGCCGCGCAGCAGCAGACCGGCGTTGTCACCTGCCTGACCCTGGTCCAGCAGCTTGCGGAACATTTCCACGCCGGTGACGGTGGTCTTCTGGACCGGACGGATACCGACGATTTCGATTTCTTCGCCGACCTTGATCACGCCGCGCTCGATACGACCGGTCACCACGGTGCCGCGGCCCGAGATCGAGAACACGTCTTCCACCGGCATCAGGAACGGCTTGTCGACGTCACGCTCCGGGGTCGGGATCCAGCTGTCCAGTGCATCGACCAGCTTCAGGATGGCCGGCACGCCGATGTCGCTCTGGTCGCCTTCCAGCGCCATACGAGCCGAACCGTGCACGATCGGGGTGTCGTCGCCCGGGAAGTCGTACTTGGAGAGCAGCTCGCGCACTTCCATTTCGACCAGTTCCAGCAGCTCGGCATCGTCAACCATGTCAGCCTTGTTCAGGAACACGACGATGTACGGCACGCCGACCTGACGCGACAGCAGGATGTGCTCGCGGGTCTGCGGCATCGGGCCGTCAGCGGCCGAGCAGACCAGGATCGCGCCGTCCATCTGGGCGGCACCGGTGATCATGTTCTTGACGTAGTCAGCATGGCCCGGGCAATCCACGTGGGCGTAGTGACGGGTCTCGGATTCGTACTCAACGTGCGCGGTCGAGATCGTGATACCACGTGCCTTTTCTTCCGGCGCGGCGTCGATCGAGGAGTAATCCTTGAACTCGCCACCGAAGCGCTCTGCACCGATCTTGGTCAGTGCGGCGGTCAGCGTGGTCTTGCCATGATCGACGTGGCCGATGGTGCCGACGTTGACGTGCGGCTTGGTACGCTCGAACTTACCCTTGGACATGGCTGCTTCTTCTCGGTAACAGGTTGGTTATGCACTATCGGCAAGATGGTGCTCACGAAAGGAATCGAACCTTCGACCTCCTCCTTACCAAGGAGGTGCTCTACCGACTGAGCTACGTGAGCGAATTGTCTATTATGCCGTGTTTTTTCGTTTCGTTCAATGGAGCGGGAGACGGGAATCGAACCCGCACCATTAGCTTGGAAGGCTAAGGTTCTACCGTTGAACTACTCCCGCACCGGGAAAACACGTCACAACATAAAACTGGTGGAGGGAGGTGGATTCGAACCACCGAAGGCGTAAGCCAGCAGATTTACAGTCTGCCCCCGTTGGCCGCTTGGGTATCCCTCCATTCCACTCCCTTGTCGAGGACCGCGGCCTTGCCGGTCAGGGGTGGGTGAGCTCGCTATTTTGGTGATCAGCGCCGATGCTGTCAACAGAAATCTTCACATTCGGTGAAATTTCTTTTTCGGCATCGGCGGCGCCGATCACTCGCCGGGCATCTTAATCTTTTCGTCGGCAAAAATCGCCACGTGCGGCACACCATCGGCACCAATCCAACCGCGGTACATGCCCTCGGTGTTGAACGGCGTAGCCGCCTTGCCATCGGCGGACAACACGATGCCGCCGCCATCACCTCCGAGCTCGGGCACGCGTTTGACGATGACCTCTTCGCCGGCCTGCGCAGGTGTTTCCTGCAAGTACTTCATGCGTGCACATATCTCATGCGCGACGGACAGGCGGATGTAGTACTCACCCCAGCCGGTACCCGAGACCGCACACTGGTCGTTCGCATAGGTACCGGCACCGATGATCGGTGAATCACCAACACGTCCGTAGCGCTTGTTGGTCATGCCGCCCGTGGACGTGCCGGCAGCGAGCTTGCCCTGGCTATCCAACGCGACCGCGCCAACGGTACCGAAATGCTTGGCGGTTTCCAGGTCGGCGTGCGCCTGCCCCGCCGCCTCTTCCTTCAAGGCACGCTGCAACTGCTCCCAGCGCTTCTCGGTGCGGAAGTAGGACGGATCCACCAGCTCGATCTTCTGCTCGGCGGCGAACAGCTCCGCGCCCTGCCCCACCATCATCACGTGCGGCGAATGCTCCATCACCGCCCGCGACAGGAGGATCGGGTTTTTCACGGTATGTACGCCCGCAACCGCACCGGCGCGCAGGGTGGCGCCATCCATCAACGAGGCATCCAGCTCATTCTTGCCATCATGGGTGAACACTGCGCCACGCCCCGCATTGAACGTCGGGTCGTTCTCCAGCACGGTGATCGCCGCGGTTACCGCATCCAGCGCCGGCTTGCCGGCCACCAGGGCCCGATGCCCCTGGCGCAGCGCCTCGGTCAACGCCGCACGTGCGGCACGCTCTTCCGCTGCACTGAAGTCCTTGCGCTCCACGCCCGCCCCGCCATGGATGACCAGCAGGGGAGAAACCTCCGCTGCGACTGCAGCTCCCGAAGACAGCGACGCCAGGCCCAGCAGTACTGCAGAAGTCAGCTTCATGTTTCTTCACTCCCGAATGGAAGCTCGATTCTAGGCAGGTGCCAGCCAGTCTGAACAGTCACCGCAGTACCAACCGCTGCTTTTCCGACGCGCGCCGGGGCGGGCCGCCAACACGCCCGGGAGCGGCCGCGTCACAGGCAACAAAAAAGAGGCCGAAGCCCCCTTTGCACATCAATCGCGCGGTCAGTTGGGATGGAGCTCCAATTCACCGTCCACGACACTGGCCATCGCGGTAAAGGCGGCATTGTCCACCTTGAAACCGTCCAGATGCAGGCGGCTGCCCGCGCCCACGCCCGTGACCGGAATCGAACTGAATTCCAACGGCTCACCATTGCTCAGGCGATCAGCCGTGCGCCGCGGCATCACCAGCCATGCATAACCATCGACCAGCGAGTACACCCGGCCACGCCCATCGGCCTCGACGCACAACGCGGTGTCCTCGTCCACGCCGATACCGACGATGTCGTCCTGACCCTTGTCCTGGGCGGCGCGGGCGACAAACACAATCAGGCGACCAAGGCGGTCGCGCTTGGCGAAATGGGTGTCGGTCACCACGTTCGACAGATAGGGCATGGTCAGGAAATCCTTGTCCATGGTGACTTCACTGCCCATCGGGTCGTTCAATGCGGACGGCGAATTGACGCTGCCACCGTCCAGCGCGCCGTAGGCATAGCCACCAAGAATGGCCAGACCGGCACTGGTGCCGCCGATCGGCTTGCCTGCACGCACATGATCGTTGAGCGCGGCGTTGAGCGCGGTGCCCTTCCAGAAGCGGATGTAACGCGACTGGTCACCGCCGGCAATGAAGATGGCATCGGCGCCACGCACCACACGCAGCACGGCCGGATCATCCGCCGCCTTGCGGCTGTCGAACACCAGCGTCTGCACCGCGGTGACGCCGCCGATGTCGTAATACAGCTCCTTCTGCATGTTGTCGTCGCCGGAGGCGCGCAGGATCACCACGCGGCCGTGCCCAGCCCGTTCGACCCACCAGTGGAAGGCCTCCGGCACCCAGTCACCGCCACCCATCAGCATCATCGCCGCCTCGGTCTTGCCGGGGCGCGGGGCATCAAGGTCACCTACTTCGTAGTAGCGGTAGCCAGCGGCACTGATGCCGCGCGAATCCTGGGCATGGAGCACACCGGCTGCCGCGATCGCCGCAACCATCAGGACTACTCGCCCCAGCCAGGAGCTCTTACGTTTCATAGCGTCTTCTACCTGATCCATGTAACCGCTTACAGGTGTAATGCCAGACTTTCCGGCAGTGGTCAAGCGTGTAAAAAAGGTGTTAGATGACGCGACCCCATTCACATTACAGACAGGGTCGGCCGGCACCTTCGCGATGCCGACGGGACAAATCCAGAGCACTTTTCATCAGAGAGCTGATTCATGCGTAAGCACGCAATGGTGTGTTCAATCCAACTGGCCCTGCTGTCGATGGCCGCCCCTGCCCTGGCACAGAACGCTGCCGAAGGCCAACCGCAACAACTCGATACCGTGCAGGTCACCGGCTCTCGCATTCCGCGCGCCCAGGTCGAAGGCCCGGCGCCGGTCACCGTGGTGACGGCCGAGGAAATCAAGTCCGCCGGCTTCACCAGCGTGCCGGACGTACTCCGCGCCATGACCCAGAACGGCGGCGAAACGCAGAGCCAGCAGTCCTCCAGCGGCGCGGACTTCTCGCCGGGCGCGCAGCAGGTTGACCTGCGTGGCCTCGGCCCGAACCACACCCTGGTATTGGTCAACGGCCGCCGCATCGCCGACTTCCCGATGCCGTTCAAGGGCCGCAGCAACTTCACCGACATCTCCAATATTCCGCTGGGCATGATCGAGCGGATCGAGGTACTGACCGGCAGCGCATCGGCCATCTACGGCTCCGACGCGATCTCCGGCGTGGTCAATTTCATCCTCAAGAAGCATGCCGATGGCACCACCGTCGACGCCCGCATGGGCATCACCAGCGAGGGCGGCGGCGAATCGTTCGACATCAGCCTGGTAAGCGGTTTCGAGAAGGGCCGCTTCAGCGGCATCTACAGCGTGGAGCTGCAGTCGCAGACGCCGCTGTGGGCCTATGAGCGCGATATCCAGGACTCCACCAAGGATGGCCCGACTGCTGCCGCACAGGCGCCGCGCCGCGGCTTCCTGCGCACCGACTGGTATGACGACTACATCGACCCGGGCCAGGCAACCTGCGATGCGCTGTCTGCGCAGAATGGCGGCACCACCTACTACGGTTACCGCCCGCGATACGGCTACTACTGCGGCAGCGACGAGGCCATCGGCTACGGCACCATCATCAGCAAGCGCCGCGGCGTGAACGGTTATGCGTCGATGAGCTACGCCTTCGACAACGGCAGCGAATGGTTCGCCGATGTACAGATGGGTTACCACGACGTATCGATGTTCCGCGACGTTACCGCGTGGAGCCACATGGCCGCCGATGGCAACGAGGAAGGCTATTTCTACAACCAGGCCAGCGAGCAGGTGGAGTTCTGGCAGCGCCAGTTCACCCCCGAGGAAATCGGCGGACTGAGCCGCAACATGATCGAGACCACGCAGAAGACTTTTGGCGTGACCACCGGCTTCAAGGGCAGCTGGGCCGACAGCTGGGATTACGAAGCAGCACTGAGCTATTCGCAGTACCGCGCCAAGATCAGCTGGCCGCAGATCGTCGCCGCCAAGGCCAATGCACTGTTCCTTGGTCCGCAGCTGGGCGAGGACGATGATGGCTTCCCGATCTACAACGCCGATCCGGAACGCCTGTATCGCCCGCTCAGCCGCAGCGAGTACGACTCCATCGCTGCGCGCTCGGTCTACACGCCCAAGTCCGAAACCGGCACCTTGTCGCTGACGGTCAGCAAGGGCGACCTGTTCACCCTGCCCGGCGGCGACGCCGGTTTCGCCGGCACGGTCGAGCTCGGCCGCCAGTCCTATTCGCTGAATCCCGATCCGCTGGCCACGCAGTACTACTACTACAGCTGGAAGGACTCGGACGGCAAGGGCAGCCGCAATCGCTGGGCCGGTGCAGCCGAGTTGCGCATGCCGCTGCACGACACCTTGAACTGGAGCGTGGCTGGACGTTATGACCAGTACCGCTACTCGGGCAACAGCATCGGCAAGGCCACCTGGAGCACCGGCCTGGAATGGCGCCCGATCGACTCGCTGCTGGTCCGCGGCTCCTACGGCACCGCCTTCCGCGCGCCCGACCTGCACTATGTCTACGCCGGCATCGGCAATGACGAGACCAGCGGCGTCGACTGGTACAACTATGCACTGGACAACGGCGATGACCCCGAAGAGTACAGCGAGGGCCTGATCCGCACCCGCGAAGGCAACCGCAACCTCGACCCTGAAACCAGCACCTCCTGGACGGCCGGCTTCGTCTGGTCACCGGTCAATGGCCTGGATATCTCGGCTGACTGGTTCAACATCGACATGCGTGACCAGGTCCAGGACATGAGCGTGGACCAGATCCTGCGCGACGAGGCGGCATGCCGGCTCGGCGACAAGGACATGAGCTCGCCCACCTGCGTGGACGCTGTTTCACGCGTGACCCGCAACTCCAACGGCTCGCTCTACGGTATCTACGTCAATCCGATCAACGTCGCCAAGGAGTCCACCGAAGGCGTGGACGTTGGTGTGCGCTACCGCCTGCAGACCGGCATTGGCCAGTTCACCTTCAGCGGCACCCACACCTGGGTGAAGAAGCACGACTTCCAGCAGTACGCCGGCGATGAGGTCAAGGATCAGTTCGCGGTCAATAGCGGCTTCGACATCCCGCGTACCAAGACCAGTGCCAGCATCAGCTGGGAGAAGGATGCCTGGGCGGCCACCGTCTATGGCCAGCGCCTGGGCAAGCTGCCCAACAGCTGGTCCTATGACCAGGTGTGGGAAGACGGCGACCCGGGTCCGTTCATCCGTGCCACCTATCGCTACAACGCATCGCTGCAGTACCGCTTCGACGAACATTCACGCCTGACCCTGTCGGTGGTGAATCTGTTCAACAAGATGCCGCCGAAGGATCCGACCTACACCGCGTATCCGTACTACGACATCTCCTGGTTCGACAGCGTTGGTCGCCAGATCAACCTGCAGTACACCCACAAGTTCGGTGGGGCCGGGTTGTAATCCCCACATCGCCACGCCGTTCCGCAACAAGGCCCGCCACTGGCGGGCCTTGTTGTTCGTGCGGCTTGCGCCCGTCCGGCTTCAGCTGCCAGCAGAAGCTGGAGCGCATCGCGGCCAGGCAGGCACAACGGCAATTCTTCTCCACAGCCGCTGTGTGCAATGGATGGAGAAGGCTGTGGACAACCGCCTGCAGGCCTTGCGCTGCAAGGCTTTCAAAATGGCGGTGAATTTTTCGCCACTGCACTACAACGAAGGCGTGCGGCTTTTTTTGTGGGAGCGGCGTAAGCCGCGAAGCAGGCACATCATCAGGTGGCGCAGTCTCCGGGGACTGCAGGAATGCCAGCTTCGCGGCTGACGCCGCTCCTGCAAGCAGCCACCCGGCTTATCGGGTTCTCCACAAGCGCTGTGCGCAATGGCTGGAGAAGGTTGTGGACAACCGTCTACAGGCCTTGCGCTGCAAGGCCTTCAAAATTCTGGTGAATTTTTAGCCAACGCACTACAACAACGGCATGCGGCTTTTTTGTAGGAGCGGCGTAAGCCGCGAAGCACGCAGATCATCGGGTGGCGCAGTCTCCCGGCGCTGCAGGAATGCCAGCTTCGCGGCTTACGTCGCTCCTGCAAGCAACTCTGCTATGCCGAGTAATTCTCCACAGCCGCTGTGTGCAATGGATGGAGAAGACTGTGGACAACCGCCCGCAGGCCTTGCGCTGCAAGGCTTTCAAATTCATGGCGAAATATTGGCCAGGCTACAAACCGCAGATACGACAAGGCCCCGCAATGCGGGGCCTTGTGGCTGCAGCAACGTCGCGAAGGATCAGACGTTGAAGCGGAAGTGCAGCACGTCGCCTTCCTTGACGATGTAGTCCTTGCCTTCCAGGCGCAGGCGGCCGGCTTCCTTGGCGCCCTGCTCACCCTTGAGGTTGATGAAATCGTCGTAGGCGATGGTTTCGGCACGGATGAAGCCACGCTCGAAGTCGGTGTGGATCACGCCGGCAGCCTGCGGGGCGGTGGAGCCCGCGCGCAGCTGCCATGCGCGGACTTCCTTCACACCTGCGGTGAAATAGGTCTGCAGGCCGAGCAGCTTGTAACCGGCGCGGATCACGCGGTTCAGACCCGGCTCGTCCAGGCCGAGGTCCTTGAGGAACTCGTCGCGGTCGGCGTCTTCCAGCTGCGCCAGTTCTTCCTCGATCGCCGCACACACCGGCACCACCTCGGCGCCTTCGGCTTCGGCACGCGCGCGCACCGCATCCAGGTGCGGGTTGTTCTCGAAACCATCCTCGGCCACGTTGGCGATGTACATCAGCGGCTTGAGGGTGATCAGGAACATGTCGCGGATCAGTGCCCTCTCATCAGCATCAAGGCCAGCCGAACGTGCCGACTTGCCCTGATCCAGCGTCGATGCCAGCTTTTCCAGCACCGGCTTGCGGGCCAGCGCGTCCTTGTCATTGGCCTTGGCCGCGCGGGTGGCGCGATCCAGTGCCTTCAGCACCGATTCCAGGTCGGCCAGCGCCAGCTCGGTATCGATGGTTTCGATGTCGGCGATCGGGTCGACCTTGTTGGCGACGTGGATGACGTTACCGTCCTCGAAGCAACGCACCACGTGGGCGATGGCGTCGGTCTCGCGGATGTGGGCCAGGAACTTGTTGCCCAGGCCTTCACCCTTGGACGCACCGGCGACCAGGCCGGCGATGTCGACGAACTCCATCGTGGTCGGGATCACCCGCTCGGGCTTGACGATGGCTGCCAGCGCCTCAAGGCGCGGATCCGGCACAGGCACCACGCCGGTGTTCGGCTCGATCGTGCAGAACGGGAAGTTGGCCGCAGCGATACCCGCCTTGGTCAGCGCATTGAACAGGGTCGACTTGCCGACGTTGGGCAGACCGACGATGCCGCATTTGATACCCATGGTGCTGTCCCTCGGGAATGGAGAATCGGGAATGGAGAATTGGAAAGCACGCAGCCTTCCGATTCCCCATTCCCCATTCCCTACTTCCCGTTGGTGTGTAGACGCTTCATTGCTTCGCTGTAATCGCCAGCTACCGCCAACGGCATCACGTCGATGGCCGCATCGATGGCCTGTGCCATCAGCACAGCGTCCTCCGGCGACGGACGGCCCAGCACCCAGCCCACCACGCGGTCCTTGTGACCGGGATGACCAATGCCAAGACGCAGGCGATGGAACTTGCCATGACCGAGCAGGCGGATGGTGTCACGCAAGCCATTCTGACCACCGTGGCCGCCGTCGAACTTGAGCCGGGCCACGCCGGGCGGCATGTCCAGTTCGTCGTGTGCAAGCAGGGTCTGTTCCGGCTCGATCTTCCAGAACCGCTGCGCGGCGGTGACCGATTTGCCAGACAGGTTCATATAGGTCGCCGGCTTCAACAGCCATACCGGCTGCCCGGCAATCTCGACCTTGGCGACTTCGCCAAACAATTTGCTTTCCAGCGCCCAGCGCGCGCCCTGCCGCTCTGCCAGGGCCTCAACGAAATGAAACCCGGCATTGTGCCGGGTCCGGGCGTGTTCGGGTCCGGGGTTGCCCAGACCAACGATCAATCGCAAGCCAGTCATCTGTCAGATACACCTGCTGCGCCCGCCCCGAAGAGCGGGCGCAACATCGCCGATTACTCGGCTGCTGCTTCTTCTGCAGCGGCGGTCTTGGCGATGACAACGGCGTCGTCATGGCCCTTGCCCAGCTTCAGTGCCGGGATTTCCACGCCGGCCGGCAGCTTCAGGCCCGACAGGTAGATGATGTCGCCAGCCTTCAGCTCGCCCAGGTCGACTTCGATCGACTGCGGCAGGTCCTTCGGCAAGCAGGCAATCGCCACTTCCTTCAGTTCGTGGGTGACCAGCACGTCGGCGGACTTGCCAGCCGGCGAGGTGTCTTCGTTGATGAAGGTCAGCGGCACCGAAGCGTGCAGCACTTCATTCTCGTTCACGCGCTGGAAATCCAGGTGCATGACCAGCTGCTTGTACGGGTGACGCTGCATGTCACGCAGCAGCACCTTGTGCAGGGTGCCGTCGAGGTTCAGGTCGATGATCGACGAGTAGAACCAATCGTTGAACTGGGCCAGCCAGATTTCGTTGTGGTTGAACTGGACCTTCACCGGCTCCTTGTCACCACCGTAAACGATGCCCGGGACCACGCCTTCGTGACGCAGGCGGCGGCTCGCACCCTGACCTTGCACGTCACGACGAGCGACTTTGATTTCGTGAGACTTTGCCATTGTTGACTACTCTAGGTTGTTGCACCGCCTCGCGGCGCTGCGTAGAGACTCTTCCGCGACCAGAAGAGCCTGATGTGATCCCCGGCGAACCGGGGACCGGATGCATCAATCCACGTACATCGAGCTGACCGACTCACCGAAAGCGATGCGGCGCATCGTCTCGGCCAGCATTTCGGCCACGCTGATCTGGCGGATCTTGGGACAGACGCGGGCCACTTCGGAAAGCGGGATCGTGTCGGTCACCACCAGCTCGTCGAGCTGGGAGTTGTTCAAATTGTCCACGGCCGGGCCCGAGAGCACAGCGTGGGTGCAGTACGCTGCGACCTTCAGTGCACCGCGCGCCTTGAGGGCAGCAGCGGCAGCACACAGGGTGCCGGCGGTGTCGACGATGTCGTCGACCATGACGCAGGTCTTGCCTTCGACGTCACCGATGATGTTCATCACGGTGGCGACGTTGGCACGCGGACGGCGCTTGTCGATGATGGCCAGGTCGGCATCATCCAGGCGCTTTGCCACGGCGCGGGCGCGCACCACGCCGCCTACGTCCGGGCTGACCACGATCAGGTTGTCGGTGCCGTAGACGCGCCAGATGTCCGCCAGCAGCAGCGGCGAGGCATAGACGTTGTCGACCGGCATGTCGAAGAAACCCTGGATCTGATCGGCGTGCAGGTCGACCGTGAGGATCTGGTCGGTGTGCACGGCCGAGAACATTTTTGCTGCAACCTTGGCGGTGATCGGCACGCGCGAGGAGCGCATGCGGCGATCCTGGCGGGCGTAACCGAAGTACGGCACCACCGCGGTGACGGAGGCGGCGCTCGCGCGCTTGAGCGCGTCGATGATCACCAGCAGCTCCATCAGGTTCTCCGCACTCGGAGCACCGGTGGGCTGAACGACGAAAACGTCCTGCTTGCGCACGTTCTCCTGGATCTCGACCTGTACTTCACCGTCGGAGAACTTGGAAACCAGCGCCTTGCCTGGTCTTACCCCGAGTTCCTTGCAGATGCTCTGTGCAAGAGGTTTGTTGGCATTGCCGGAAAAGACCAGCAGGTTCGGGGAATCTTGCATGACAGCTCTCTCGGGCGTGGGCGAGTAGCGAAGGAAACGTGGTTACTGCAGCGATGGCGCGTGTATGTCTCGCGCACATCCTTTGCGCTTACAGCCGTGGGAGTGCGTGGCAGGGGCGGTAGGATTCGAACCTACGAATGCCAGGATCAAAACCTGGTGCCTTGGGCCTCTTGGCGACGCCCCTGCATCAAACAATTCCCGTCGTTTCCAGCGCATCAAGCAGTGGCGAGCGATCAACACCCGCAGCTACCCAAGCCCGCAGTTGTGGCGGCAATTCCGCCAAGGCCTGCTCTGCAGCAGCGCGCGTGGCGAATTCGACGAAACAACCGCTTCCCGACCCCGTGAGTCGTGCCCGACCAATACCTGACAAGGCCTGGAACGTCGCCTCGATGGCAGGTTCCTGGCGCCGTAGTACCGGCTCGAACGCATTTCCGAGGACGGTCCCGGAAGCGAAGTCCGCTATTTTCACGGGCTTGGCATCCCGCGTCAAATGCTGTGAACGGAAAAGTTCAGCCGTGGGCACGTGAACCCCCGGATCCACCAGCAAATACCATGCTTCCGGCAGTTCAAGCGGGGTCAGCAATTCGCCCACGCCTTCGGCCCAGGCACTGCGTCCGCGCACGAAGACCGGCACATCGGCCCCCAGGCACACGCCAAGGGCTGCCAGCGCATCCTCATCCAGACCGGTACCCCACAACGCGTTCAGCGCGACCAGCACGGTCGCAGCATCTGACGAACCACCCCCAAAGCCACCACCGGCAGGAATCCGCTTTTCAACCCGGATATCGACACCTTTCCCGCAATTGGTCGCATTTTTCAGCGCAATGGCAGCACGAACCACCAGATCATCAGCCTCTGCAACGCCGGCCACGGAAGCGCCCTTGCGGCGCACCTGACCGTCCTCGCGCAGGCGCAGGCCAATCCGATCGCCCCAGTCCAGCAACCGGAACACCGTCTGCAGCACGTGATAACCATCCGCGCGCCGACCGGTGATATGCAGGAACAGGTTCAGCTTGGCCGGGGCCGGCCAGTACGACCAACCCGCTTCGTCAGCTACGGCAGTCATGGTGCGTCCGATCCCCATTCATCCACGATCAGGCGGACCTTGGCATCGCCATTGACCGCCTCGATCCGGCGCGGCAGCGACGGGCGCCCGGCATCGGCCGGGTACCAGTCCAGGTAATCCACCTGCCAACCTTGCTGGCGGAGCACCCGCGGCCGCCCTTCAGCGTCGAAACCGAGGTGTTCCGGACTTGTGCCCGCAGTTGGTAGACCACGCACCCACTCGGCCAGTTGGGCGACCGGAATCTCCCAGCCAGTAGCCTGCAAGAGCAGTTCGCCGGCGTCATCGGCCGTGCGCGGTCCGCCTTCCAGTCCTTCCAGGCGCACCACCTGCCCTGGGGCGCCACCGCTGAGCTGCCAGCTCTGCCGGGTGACCGGCGCGGCCAGACTGACCTGGTAGGCAGGCCCCTGCTGCAACCAGTCGATCCGGCCGTTGCCACCATTGCGGCCCTTGCTGATCGCCACCCGGCCCTGGAACGACCAGTTCGGCTGCGCCTGCAAGGCAGCCTGGCGTTGCTGCTCTGCCGCCTGCGCCTGCGCCGACACCTGCGAAACCTCAGCCGCGACCGGTGTCGCCTGGCGCTTGGGCACCGAACCACAGGCCGCGAGCGCACCTACCACCAGCAGCGCCAACGGCGCCCGCCACATCAATACGTTCATGCACCCAACTTTTCGATCGCACGCTGCAGCGCGCGGTTATCCGGATCCAGTTTGCGGGCCTCATCGAAGAAGCGCCTGGCCTCGTCTTTCTGCCCCAGCACCCACAACACTTCGCCTACGTGTGCAGCGATTTCCGGGTCCTTGTTCAAGGTCCAGGCACGGCGCAGATGCACCAGCGCCTCATCGTTGCGGCCCAGCCGATACAACACCCAACCGTAACTGTCGACGATGGCCGCATTGTCCGGCTCGGCCACGCGTGCACGGTCGATCAGCTCCAATGCTTCCTGGTAGCGCTGGGTGCGGTCGGCCAGGGTGTAGCCCAGCGCGTTCAACGCTGCCACGTTCTCCGGCTCGGCCACCAGCACCTTGCGCAGGTCCGCCTCGGCGCGCGGCACATTGTCGTTGCGCTCCCAGGCCAGCGCGCGGGCGTACAGCAAGGCGCTGTCATCCGGGAACGCAGCCAGGCCACGGGCCAGCACATCGAACTCGGCCTTGGTTTCGCCATCACGCAGTTGCAGCTCGGACTCCAGCAGGTAGGCGTCGCGGCGCACATCGTCGTCCAGCGAGGCATCGGCCTGCACGGCTTGCACTTCCTTGGCAGCGCGCGCCTTGTCACCCATCAGGTGCAGCGCGTTCACCGCACGCAGCTGTGCCTCACCGCGATGCTCGCCACCAGGCACACCGTGATACCAATCCACCGCCTCCTGGTAGCGCTTCAGATATTCGGCAATCTTGCCCAGCAGCAGGCGCTGGTCGGGGTCCGGCTTGCTGGCCTTTGCCGCGATGTCCTGATACAGCGCCAACAGCGCCACATCGTCCTTCTGTTTGGCCAGCAGCGAGGCACGCATGCCCCAGCTCTGCAGGTTCTGTTCACCTACCGACAGCACATGCTCGGCAGCGGCGGTCTCACCCAGGGTGTCATAGGCGATGGCCAGCGCGCCGCGCAGCTCGTCGTCCTTCTCCGCCTTCGGCTCGATGCCCTTGAGCAGGGCCAGCGCCTCGTCCTTCTTGCCAGCCTGGTTGAGCTGGGAGGCATGCAGCAACGCCACCCGCGGCTCATCCGGGAAGCGCCGGACCACCTCGCCGACCATCCGCCGCGACAACTCCGGTCGTTCCATGCGCAGGGCCAACCGGCCAAATTCCTGCCAGGCCTCCAGATCATTGGGGATCGCATTGGCGTCCACCAGCATGCCCAGCACCTGCGCCGGCACCGCCGGGTCGCGGCCGCCAGTTGCAAGCGCCAGCAGCGCGTAACGCCAGGCCCGCGGTTCAGGGGAGCGCAGCACCGCCAACAACTCCTTGCGGGCCAGCCTGGCGTCGCCATTGCGCATGGCCAGCGCACCGCGGGTGCCGCGCACCGCTACCGAGCCGGGGTCGCGTTGGGCCCACAGCGCCAACGCCTGCTCCGCGCGGTCGGCGTCATCGGCCAGCATGGCGATGCGGGTGGCGCGCTCGGCCAGCCCCACGTCGCCCTTGGCTTCCTGGGCGGCCTGCAGGTACCAGCGGGCGGCATCGGGCAACTTGCCAGCCTGCAGCGAGAACTCACCGGCCAGCACCGGGGTCAGCGGCAGGCCTTCAGCCGCCAACGGCGTCCGGACAGGCGCAGCCGGGGCCGCCAGCACCGGAAAAACCGGCAGGGAAAGCAACAGAACGGTGCATATGCGATTGAATACGGGCATCTGGCGCAACCGGGCCGTAAAATGGCGGCCTTCAACAGCCAGCAGCTTATCGCAAGCAACTGAACAGATGACCCTGTGGGTGCTCGGACTGAATCACCAGACTGCGCCGGTAGAACTGCGCGAACGCGCTGCCTTTGGCGGAGACGCCTTGCCGCGGGCGATGGATTCATTGCGGCAGACCCCGCAACTGGCCGAGGCGGTGCTCCTGTCCACCTGCAACCGCACCGAACTGTACGCCGTTGCCGAGGACAGCAAGGCCCTGAGCCAGTGGCTGGAACACCACGCTGGCAGTCTGCAGGGCTATCTCTACCAGCACAGCGACGCTGAGGCGGTGCGCCACCTGTTCCGGGTCGCCACCGGGCTGGACTCGATGGTGCTGGGCGAGCCGCAGATCCTGGGCCAGGTCAAGGATGCCTGGGCACTGGCCCACGACAGCGGCGCGATCGGGCAACAATTGGACCGGTTGTTCCAGCAGACCTTCTCCGTGGCCAAGCGTGCCCGCACCGACACCCGCGTCGGCGCCAATCCGATCTCGGTGGCCTCCACCGCGGTGCGGCTGGCGCAGGACTCGTTTGCGCGCATGGATGAATCCACTGTGCTGCTGGTCGGCGCCGGCGAAACCATGGAACTGGTCGCCAAGCACCTGAGCGATGCCAAGGTGAAGCGACTGCTGATCGCCAACCGTACCGTGGCCAATGCGCAGGACCTGGCCAGCCGTCACGGCGGCGTGGCGCTGCCCTTGACCGAGCTGGAGCGCCACCTGGGCGAAGCCGACGTGGTGTTCTCGGCCACGGCCGCGCGCGAGCCGGTGATCCTGCACCGTCAGGTCGCCAACGCACTGCGCTTGCGCCGGCACAAGCCGATGCTGCTGTTCGACCTGGCCGTGCCGCGCGATATCGAAGCCGAGGTCGGCACCCTGGCCGACGCCTATCTGTACACCGTGGACGATCTGGAACGGGCCGTGGAGGAAAACCGCCGCGGCCGCCGCGAAGCCGCCGCCGAGGCTGAATCCATCATCGACCTGCAGGTCACCCGCTATCTGGAGAACCTGCGCGCCACCCGCCTGCAGGCACCGATCCGGCAGCTGCGTGCGTTTGGCGAGGCGACCCGCGCCGAACTGCTGGCCAAGGCCCGGCAACAGCTGGCCCATGGCAAACTGCCCGACGAAGTACTGGAGCAGCTGGCGCACGGCCTGACCAACCGCCTGCTGCATCCGCCCACCGCCGCCCTGCGCCAAGCCGCGCAGGAAGGCGATACCGACCTCACCCGCGCCGCCGAGCGCCTGTTCCCGGCCGCCCCCGGGTATCACCACCCCGCTGCGAGGAATGATGACGCCGACCCTGCGCCGTAAGCTGCTGGCACTGGCCGAGCGCCGAGAAGAACTGGAACGCCTGCTTTCCGACCCGGACGTGGTCGCCGACAACGAGCGCTTCCGCAATTTTTCCCGTGAGTTCTCGCAACTGGAACCCATCGCCACTGCATTGGCGAACGAAGCCCGTGCGCTGGACGATCTGGCCTCGGCCGAAGCCATGCGCAACGACCCGGAACTGCGCGAGCTGGCCGAGGAGGAAATCGGCGCCGCCCAGGCGCGCCTGCAGGCATTGGACGAAGAGCTGGCGCTGCTGCTGGTGCCGCGTGACCCGCGCGACGAAGGCAACCTGTTCCTGGAAGTGCGTGCCGGCACCGGCGGTGACGAAGCGGCGATTTTTGCCGGCGACCTGTTCCGCATGTACGCCCGCTATGCCGAGCGTCAGGGCTGGAAGGTGGAAATCGAATCCGACAATCCCGGCGAACACGGCGGCTACAAGGAAATCGTGGCACGCGTGGTTGGTCGCGGCGCCTATTCGAAGCTGAAGTTCGAATCCGGCACGCACCGTGTGCAGCGCGTGCCGGCCACCGAATCGCAGGGCCGCATCCACACCTCGGCAGCGACGGTAGCAATCATCCCCGAGGCCGACGATGTCGAAGACGTGGTGATCAACCCGGCGGACCTGAAGGTGGACACGTTCCGTTCCTCCGGCGCCGGCGGCCAGCACGTCAACAAGACCGAGTCGGCGATCCGCATCACCCACGTCCCCACCGGCGTGGTGGTGGAATGCCAGACCGAGCGCAGCCAGCACGCCAACCGCGACAAGGCGATGAAGCGGCTGAAGGCGCAGTTGCTGGATGCCGAGCGCAGCAAGCAGGCCGCTGCCCAGGCCGAATCGCGCCGCCTGCAGGTAGGCAGTGGCGACCGCAGCCAGCGCATCCGCACCTACAGCTTCCCGCAGGGCCGCATCACCGACCACCGCGTCGAAGGCCTGACCCTGTACGACCTGCCCAACATCATCGAAGGCGGCCTCGACGACCTGATCGCACGCTTGCAGCACGAACACCAGGTGGATGAGCTGGCGCGTTTGGCGGAAGGGACCTAATACGCTCCCTCCCTTATGCGCAGCATAGGGGAGGGTTGGGGAGGGGGTAGCTTTTGGCTTTTTGGCATTGGCCTTCGCTACTGCCTCTGGATTTGGCCTTGGTCGCCAGCCCATAGCAAAATCAAAAACCTACCCCTCCCCAGCCCTCTCCTGCGCTACGCGCAAGGGAGGGGGCAAAGCCAGCACAATGACCAACGCCCTCAACGAACGCGACCAGCTCCGCCATGCCGTCAGCCGCCAACCCGGTGACTTCATCGCCTGGGTAATGCTGGCCGACGCAGAACTTGGTGCGGGCGATGTACGCGCAGGTGAGGCGGCGGCATCCAGAGCACTGCAACTGCGACCGCAGCACCCCGAAGCCCTCGCCCGTCTTGGCCGCGCGCGTTGGATGCAAGGCAGGCATGAGGAAGCCGCCGCACTGTTGCAGCAAGCCTGCCAGCTCGCCCCGCAGCACCCAGGCATGGCCTTGTGGCTGGGTCATGTACTGGAAGATGCCAACCAGCCCGAAGCCGCCGCTGACGCCTATCGACGCGCGCATGCGCTGGCACCGGACGAGGCCTATATGGCCGCACAGCGCCTGAACTGGCAGCGCCGGCTCTGCGACTGGCGCGATATCGATGAACTTTCGCAACAGGTGCGTCGCGCGGTCGCGCAAGGCAATCCCGCCGTGGAGCCTTTTGCCTTCCTCAGCGAGGACGCCAGCGCCGCCGAACAACTGGCCTGTGCGCGGCAACGTGCCGGCGTGCTTGCCCAAGCCATTCCGCGCCTGCCTGCAACGCAGGTTCGTGCACAGGGCGCACTGCGCGTGGGCTTTCTTTCCAACGGCTTCGGCGCGCACCCGACCGGGCTGCTGACAGTCGCATTGTTCGAGCAGTTGCGCGCACATCCGCAATTGCAGACACATCTTTTTGCGCTCAACAGCGACGATGGCAGCGGCATCCGCCGACGCCTGCAGGCAGCGGTCGGGCAGTTGCACGACCTCAGCAACCAAGCACATGCAACGATTGCCCAGCGCATCCGCGCCGCTGGCATCGACCTGCTGCTCGACCTGCGCGGCTGGGGCGGCGGTGGCACACCCGAAGTGCTGGCCATGCACCCGGCACCGCTGCAGTTGAACTGGCTGGCCTATCCCGGCACGTCCGGTGCGCCGTGGATCGACTACGTCGTCGCCGATGCGTTCGTGTTGCCGCCCGCATTGGAATCCGGCTTCAGCGAAAAGGTGCTGCGCCTGCCGCGTGCCTTCCAGCCCTCGGACAACACCCGCATTGTTCAGCCCCCGCCCTCGCGCGCTGACTGCGGATTACCGGACGCCGGCGTGGTGTTCTGTTGCTTCAACAACAGCTACAAGCTCAATCCGCGCAGCGTCGAACGCCTGTTGCAGGTGCTGCTGGGCGTGCCAGACAGTGTGTTATGGCTGCTGTCCGGTCCAGGCAAGGCCGACCAACGCCTGCAGGAGGTCGCGCGCCGACGCGGCGTGGACCCGGCGCGCCTGGTGTTCATGCACAAGCTGCCGCATCCGCAATATCTGGCCCGTTACCAGCATGCCGACCTGTTCCTGGACACACACCCGTATAACGCCCACACCACGGCCTCCGATGCGCTGTGGGCCGGTTGTCCGGTGCTGACCGCACCCGGCAGCACGTTTGCCGCGCGGGTGGCCGGCAGCCTCAACCATCACCTCGGCATGGACGAGATGAATGTCGCCGATGACCAATCCTTCGTCACCACCGCGATTGCGCTGGGCAATGACCCCAACGCCCTGCAGGCTGCACGGCAGCGACTGGCGCAGGCACGGAAACAGAGCAGCCTGTTCGACATGGCCGGCTTCGCCAGTGACCTGGCCCAGCTGCTGCAACAGCTGGCCGGCGACCACGGCTGGCGTGGTGCAGACATCGACTGACATCCGATTGGGTTAGGCTCGGCGTTCCACAAGGAGTGACCATGGGCAAGCTCAAGCGCAAACAGTACGAAGCGTTGCTGGAACCGATGCAGCTGGAACTGGCCAACATGGCCCGCTGGGCCCAGCACTGCGGGCAGCGTGTACTGGTGTTGTTCGAGGGCCGCGATACCGCCGGCAAGGGCGGCGTCATCCAGGACATCGCCAAACACGTCAATCCACGCCAGTGCCGGGTGGTGGCCCTGCCCAAGCCCAGCGAACGCGAAGACAGCCAGTGGTATTTCCAGCGCCATATCGCGCACCTGCCCGCCGCCGGCGAGATCGTGCTGATGGACCGCAGCTGGTACAACCGCGCCGGCGTGGAGAAGGTGATGGGCTACTGCACCGATGCGCAGTACAAGGCCTTCCTCAAGCAGGCCCCTGCGTTCGAAAAGCTGCTGGTCGACGATGGCATCCTGCTGTTCAAGTACTGGTTGTGCGTGGATCAGGAACAGCAGGAAAAGCGCTTTGCCGAGCGTCGCGACGACCCGCTCAAAGGCTGGAAGCTGTCACCGATCGACCTGAAATCGCGGCAGGAATACAGCGCCTACACCCAGGCCCGCGAAGCCATGCTCGAGGCCACCCACAGCGTTCATGCACCGTGGACGCTGGTGGATTTCAATGACCAGAAGCATGGCCGCCTGACCCTGATACGCGACCTGCTGGATCGCCTGCCCGATACCCACATCGACGAAGCGGTGATTGAACTGCCACCGCTGCCGGGCAAACCGAAGAAGGAGAAGTACGGCGTGGTGAAGCCGATTACGCCGTTTGCGGTGGATGAAGAAGCAGCCAAACCGTAGCCCGCCTCCGGTTCCCTGTAGTGCCGAGCCATGCTCGGCAGGAGCTTTACCGACAATGCCGTAGGAGCGGCATAAGCCGCGGAGTTGGCATTGTGTGGAGAGCTGAAAAGCTACCCCTCCCCAACCCTCCCCTTCGCTGCGCGAAAGGGAGGGAGCGGTTCTTGGCAATCTGTCAGAGGGTCGCGGCGCTCTGCCAGAGGGTCGCGGCGCTGCTCTTGCCCCCTCCCTTTCGCGCAGCGAAGGGGAGGGCTGGGGAGGGGTGCTCTTGGCCTCAAAGCTTCTCGCTCCCGCCTCGAAGCCCCAACACACGGAAAACCACCATCCCCTTAAACCGCCTTACCCCCGGCAGCCACAATCGCTTGCTCGATTTCCTGCGCATTCACCGGCCCCAGGAACTGCCGGGCCACCTTGCCGTCCGGCCCGATCAGGTAGGTCATCGGCAAGCCACGCGGCGTGGCGAAGTCCTTGGGCGGGCTGAAGGTATCGATGATGGCGATCGGATAGGCCACCGGATGTTCCTTCAGGAAGGCCTGCATCTCGTCCAGTTCGATGTCCTCATAGGCCAGGCCAACCACTTCCACATTGCTGCGCATGGCGTGCAGCGCCGACAGCTCCGGCATTTCCTGCAGGCACGGCGCGCACCAGGTGGCCCAGAAATTCACCACCACCCATTGCCCACGGTGACTGGCCAGGTCATAGGTCTTGCCATCCACGGTTGGCACCTGCAGTTGCGGTATTTCCACCGTCTGCTGGACCACGCTGGGCTGGGCCGTCTCAGCGGCAGCCGGTGCGACCGCTGCATCGGGTGCGGCAGCCGGTGCAGCGGCAGGTGTCTGCGCCGGCTTGCACGCAGCCAAGGCCAACGCCAGCAGCGCGACGGGAACAAACTTCTTGATCATCGACTCTCTCCGCGCTCTACATAGATGTCATCCACCCGGCGCTTGAGCAGTTCGCGCAACGGCAGACGTAGTTGATCCAGGGCGTTGCAGGCCGCTTGCCCGAGGCTGTCCTCGCGCATCGGCAGGTATTCCTCGGCGGCCGGTATACGCAGCTGCGAGCTTTCGTACAGCTCATGCAGGCTGATGCTGTCCAGGTCACGCGCCAGCAGCCATTCACCGCGCTCGTCACGGCGCAGCACGCCAATGACTTCCATCTGCTCCAGCAATTGCTGCAGCAGGGAGTCGGTGAGCATGGGTTCCAGCAGCAACAGCTGGTCTTCATCCAGCCCCTGCCCTTGCTGCCGCGCCTCACGGAACCGTCCCAACAACCGCAGCAGGCCATACAGCTCGCAGCCCTGCGGCAACCGCAATGCCGCCGGCTGGTAGCGGAATGCGGCCACCGATGAGGCCAGCGATGCGCCCAGCAGCACCGAGACCCAACTCAGGTAGATCCACAGCAACAGGATCGGCACGAACGCCACCGTGCCGTAGAGCTTCTGATAGGACTGGAAGCTGCCCAGGTACAGGCCCATGCCCCATTTCACCAGCTCCAGCATCAGCACCGCCAACAGTGCGCCGGGAATGGCGTGGCGCCACTTCACGGTATGGTGCGGCACCACCCGGTAGATCAGCACCACACAGACGAATTCGATCAGCACCGGCGCCAGCCGCAAGCCGAGGTCGGCCAACCAGCGGCCCTCGGTCGTACCGAACAAGGGCAGCGACAACACTTTGGCCGAGATCGCCAACGAGGCGGCGGCCAGCAAGGCGCCCAGGGTAAGCACCGTCCAATAGACCAGGAAGCGGGTCAGCTGTGGCCGCGCCGAGGCGACCCGCCAGATGCGGTTGAAGGTCTGTTCGACGCTGTTGAGGGTGATCAGCAGCGATACCACCAGGGCCAGGAAGCCGGCAGCTGTCAGCTGCCCGGCGCTGGCCGAGAACTGCCGCAGATACCCTTCGGCCGCGCGCGCCGCCGACGGCACGAAGTTGGAGAACACATAGTCGCTGAGCGCCTCGCTCCAGCGATCGAACATGGGGAACGCGGACAGCACCCCGAATACCACGATGGCCAACGGCACCAGCGCGAACACCGTGGTGTAGGCCAGCGAACCGGCAGCCTGGAACAGGCGATCATCAATGAAGCGCTTCCACAGGAAGCGCCCGAAGCTGACGTTGCGCGCACGGTCCCGCAGGCGCTCCATCCATAGGTTGAGTGAATCCAAAGGTTCCATTTGGCAAGGGTACCCGATGCAAAGCGCGGCCCGCATCGTTGATACTGCCGGTTCCTGCATGATTGAGCGAACGGTGTGATGGCGGAAATCCTGGTGCTTTACTACAGCCGTGGCGGTTCGGTGGCCCGGCTGGCGCGGCAGATCGCCCGCGGTATCGGCGAGGTGCCGGGCATGAGCGCCCGCCTGCGCACCGTACCTCCGGTCGCCGCTGTCACCCAGACCAGCGCCCCGCCAGTGCCCGACGACGGCGCACCCTATGTGGAGATCGCCGACCTGGCCGAGTGCGACGGCATCGTGCTGGGCAGCCCCACCCGCTTCGGCAACATGGCCGCACCGGTCAAACACTTCCTCGATGGCCTGGGCGCGGAATGGGTCAACGGCACTCTCGCCGGCAAGCCGGCGGCAGTGTTCACCTCCACCGCCTCGATGCACGGCGGCCAGGAATCGACCCTGTTGTCGATGCACCTGCCGCTGTTGCACCACGGCTGCCTGATCGTCGGCATCCCGTTCACCGAGCCGGCACTGAGCCACACCCGCAGCGGCGGCACGCCGTATGGCGCCAGCCATGTGGCCGGCAGCCAGGATGATCCGCAGCCCACCGACGATGAAGCGGTGTTGGCACGGGCATTGGGCCGACGGGTCGCCGATATCGCCCGGCGTCTGGCGCAATGAGCGGCCGCAGCCGCGATCTGATCCTGGCCTTGGCATTGGCGCTGTTGGCCGGTCTGTATGCGTGGTGGTTCCGCGCCGACCGCCATCTGCTGGCGGTAGCCTTGGTATTCGTGGCGCCGCCGGTACTGTTGTTGCTGGGCGTGCTGGCACAGCGCGCTGTGGCCCGCTTCTGGGCGGGGGTATTGGCGCTGTTCTGGTTCAGCCACGGCGTGATGAGTGCCTGGAGCCACCGCGACACCGCCCTCTACGCGTGGATCGAGATCCTCCTGGCGCTGCTGATCGTGGCCCTGGTCAGCGTACCCGGCATGCGCGCCCGCTTTGCGGCAAGGAAAGCCCGGTAGCCCCAGCCCGGTTGGGGCGTTACCGCCATCCCCCTGTAGAGGCGCGCCCAGAACGCCCGTGGGGGGTCGACCCCACCCACCATATTTGTGGGCCGGGGGGGCCGGCCGCCG